>NZ_JBEZKJ010000018.1:0-122948 GCF_040651675.1 Streptomyces sp. NPDC048415
CGGCGGTGGGGGCTGGTTCTCGCCCCCTGCGCCCCTTCCCGTCCCTGGAGCTCCGCCCCAGACTCCGCTCCTCAAACGCCGGAGGGGCCAGTCCTGGCCCGTCCGGCGCTTGAGGCCGAGAAACGACTGTCAGCCGCCCAGTTCCTGGTGGCGGGCCGCCAGGCGGGAAGCGCCGTCCTGGGTGAGGGAGCCGAAGAGGCGCAGCCTGGAGATGCCTCCGTCCGGGAAGATGTCCACGCGCGCGTGGGTGGCGACAGTGGGCTCGGGGAGGGTGAAGCGGTGGTTGGTGTCGGGCTGGAGGCGGGTCCGCGGCAGGATCTCCGTCCAGTCACCGTCGTCGCCGTCCTTCACGGCCACCGACGCCCAGCCGGCGCTGTTGCCCTTCAGATACGCCGTGTCGATCTCGATCGCACGGATCTCGGACTGCGCGACCAACTGGTAGCGAATCCAGTCGTTGCCGTTGTCGCGCCGGCGACGCGTCTCCCACCCGTCGTCCATCTTGCGCGAGCGCCCGGGCTGGATGGTGTTGGTGGCGGGCGAGTAGAAGAGGTTGGAGGCGTCCTCGACCTGTCCGCCGTTCTCGAGGGCGACGACGTCGAAGGTGCCGAGGACGGACAGCCACTTGGGGTCGGGCACGACCTCGCCGTACACCCGCAGACGGGCGATACCCCCGTCGGGGTGCTGGTTGACGCGCAGATGCGTGAAGCGCTGCTCGACGGAGACGGCGAAGCCGTTCGCCGCGTGACCGCCGACCGCCGTGCGCGGGACGAGCGTCGTCCACTTCACGTCGTCCGCGAGGAGTTCCTCGGGGGAGGGCGAGCCGGGTACCGAGGCGCCCTCGACCGACACCGCCTGCGGGTAGTTGCCGCGGAAGTGAGCGGTGTCGACGACGATGCCGCGGATGACGCCGGGCGCGCCGAGGCGGACCAGCGCCCAGTCGTGGTCGTCGGACGTCGGCCACGGGTGTGCGGCCGAGGCGCCACGGCGCCGCCGCGTCTCCCAGCCGTCCATGATCTTGCCCTTGTGGCCGAAGTGCTCGGGGTCGAACTCGGCGGCCTCGGGCACCAGAAGGTTCTCGCGCTGGGCGAAGAACTCGTCGTTGGCGGCGATGACTCCGCCGCCGAGCTGCCGGTCGGCGAGGTTGGCGTACTGGGTGAAGGGGAAGTCGGCGGTGCGGTAGTCCGCGTACGGGTCGCCGCCTCCATAGGGGTTCGCGTCGCCGGTGAAACGGGACAAAACGGAGGGATGCTGCGCCGTCACGATGATCGATCTGCCTTTCGAGGGTCGGCCGCTGCGGGTGCGGTGGACGGACTACGGGTGGCGGGAGAGGAGTTGGCCGGTCGGCTCACCGAACTCTCCGTCGGCCACGATGCGTTCGCCGCGCAGCCAGGTGGATTTGATGACGCCGCTGAGGGTCTTGCCCGCGTACGCCGTGACGCGGTTGCGGTGCTGGAGCCCGGCGGGGTCCACGGTGAAGGTCTCGTCGGGCGCGAGGACCGCGAAGTCCGCGTCTCGGCCCGCCTCGATGGCGCCCTTGCGGTGGTCGAGGCCGACCAGCCGCGCGGTGCGCGAGGACATCCAGCGGACGACGTCCTCGAGGCCGTAACCGCGCGCCCGCGCCTCGGTCCAGACCGCCGACAGGCTCAGCTGCAGGCCGGAGATGCCGCCCCATGCCGTCGCGAAGTCGTCCGTCTTCAGGTCGGCCGTCGACGGCGAGTGGTCGGTGACCACGCAGTCGATGGTGCCGTCGGCCAGCGCCTGCCACAGCAGGTCCTGGTTGGCGGCCTCGCGGATGGGCGGGCAGCACTTGAACTCGCTGGCGCCGTCCGGTACTTCCTCGGCGGTCAGCGTCAGGTAGTGCGGACAGGTCTCGACCGTGAGCCGTACACCCTCGGCCTTCGCGGCGGCGATCAGCGGCAGCGCGTCGCTGGAGGACAGGTGCAGCACGTGCACGCGGGCGTTGAGGCGCTTGGCCTGGGCGATGAGGTTCTCGATGGCCGTGTCCTCGGCGTCGCGCGGGCGCGAGGCGAGGAAGTCGGCGTACTTCTGGCCGCCCTTCTGGGGGGCGGCGGCGAGGTGGTGCGGGTCTTCGGCGTGCACGATCAGCAGGCCGCCGAATCCGGCGATCTCGGCCAGCGACTGGGCGAGTTGCTCCTGGTCCAGCTCGGGGAACTCCTCGACTCCGGAGGGCGACAGGAACGCCTTGAAGCCGAAGACGCCGGCGTCGTGCAGGGGCCGCAGGTCCTTGACGTTGTCGGGCAGCGCGCCGCCCCAGAAGCCGACGTCGATGTGCGCCTTGGAGCGGGCGACGTCCTTCTTGGTGCGGAGGTTGTCGACCGTCGTCGTCGGCGGGAGGGAGTTGAGCGGCATGTCGATCAGGGTGGTGATGCCGCCGGCCGCCGCGGCGCGCGTCGCGGTCCAGAAGCCCTCCCACTCCGTGCGGCCGGGGTCGTTCACATGGACGTGGGTGTCGACGAGGCCGGGCAGCAGGACGTCGTCGCCGAAGTCCTCGAGCCGGGCACCGGCCGGTACCTCGGCGTCGTGCGCGAGCACGGCCGTGATCTTCCCGGCTGCGACCGCGACGGAGGCGGCGCGTGTCCCTTCCGGAGTAATGACGCGCGTCGAGCGCAGCACCAGTTCGACGTCGGACACCCGGACCCCTCTCTCTGCCGCTGTTGACTCCCGGTACCGCGGGTTTACTTCCGCGTAATGGAATTCAACGTTCTGTTGAAGGAGTCTTCACTCCCGCCCTCACGCCGTCAAGAGTCCACTTCTCCACTCTGCCTCTCGGGCGTCTACTCTGGACGTTTCCACAAAGCGGAATTAGAATTCCATCCTGTAGAACGTAGCTACGCACAACCTTGTGGTCAACCGACCGCCGGGTAGGCTGCCTCCCTGCCCGCCCGTCACCCGCCGCCGCCCTAATCGAGACCCTTCGGGTCGCCCCCTCGATTCTGCGCCTCGAAAGGACCGCCGCCGTGCCGCCCTCCACCGCCAGCACCACCGACGCCGCCAAAACGTCCGCTCCGAGCGGCGGTGTCCAGTCCCTTGAGCGCGCCTTCGACCTGCTCGAGCGCATGGCGGACGCCGGGGGCGAGGTCGGCCTGAGCGAGCTCTCCGCCAGCAGCGGACTGCCGCTGCCCACCATCCACCGGCTCATGCGCACGCTGGTGGCCTGCGGCTACGTACGTCAGCAGGCCAACCGCCGCTATGCGCTCGGCCCCCGGCTGATCCGCCTCGGGGAATCCGCCTCCCGGCTGCTCGGCACCTGGGCGCGCCCCTACCTGGCGCGTCTCGTCGAGGAGACCGGCGAGACCGCGAACATGGCCCTGCTCGACGGGGACGAGATCGTGTACGTCGCCCAGGTGCCGTCCAAGCACTCGATGCGCATGTTCACCGAGGTGGGCCGACGCGTCCTGCCGCACTCCACCGGCGTGGGCAAGGCCCTGCTCGCGCACACCCCGGCCGACGAGGTGCGCGCGCTGCTGGCCCGTACCGGCATGCCCGCCGCGACGGACAAGACGATCACCACGGCGGACGGCTTCCTCACCGCGCTCGAGGAGGTGCGCCGGCTCGGCTACGCGATCGACGACAACGAGCAGGAGATCGGCGTCCGCTGCCTCGCCGTTCCCGTGCCCGACTCCCCCACCGCCGCCGCCATCTCGATCTCCGGACCCGCCGGCCGCGTGACCGAGGCCGCCACGGACAAGATCGTGCCCATGCTGCAGCAGGTCGCGACGGAACTGTCCCAGGTACTGGCCAGCTCGGGCCCCGCCGCCTAGGGCGCCCCCAGCGCCGTACGGCCGACCGCCACTACCGGCGTACGGCGCTCACGAGCCGCCCGTCCGCCATCTCCCGTACCGCGTCCGCCTCCCCGAGGTGGGCGCGGTCGTGTGTCACGAGGACGGTGGCCGTGGCGCGCTCGCGGGTGAGCCGGGCCAGCAGGTCAAGGACGGCCCCGCCCCGTTCGTGGTCGAGCGCGCTGGTCGGTTCGTCGACGAGCAGCACGGATGGCTCGTTGACCAGCGCGCGGGCGATGTTGACACGCTGGCGCTGGCCGCCGGAGAGCTGGTGCGGCCGCCGGTGCGCCAGGTCGCCGAGCCCGACGGCGGCCAGCAACTCCCGTGCCCGGTTCGCCACTTGGCGGCGCCCGTCCAGATGGCCCATCACCAGGAGCTGTTCCAGCGCCGTCAGTGACGGCAGCAAGTTCGGCTGCTGGAAGACGATGCCGATCTCGCGCCGCCGCAGCACGGCCCGCTCGGAACGGCTCAGCGTGCCCGTCTCCGTACCGCCGATGAGGACGCGTCCGCACTCTGGCGTGACGAGGGTCGCGGCGACCGCGAGGAGGCTCGATTTGCCGGAGCCGGACGGGCCGACGATCGCCGTCATGGTCCCGGCCGGGACATGGAGGCCGACGCCGTCGAGAGCGGTCAGGCGGCCGTCCCCGTCCGGGTAGGTGAGGGTGATCTCGTCCAGAACGAGGCTCATCGGGCACTCCCCAGCGCGGTCAGCGGGTCGACGGCGGTGATCCGCCGGATGGACAGGCCCGCGCCGAGCGCCCCGAGGGCGACCATCACGGCGGCGGGCCCGAGGACGGTCGACGCGTCGAGGACGAACGGCACGTCGCCGCCCCGCACCAGCCCGCCGATCGCGGTGGCGAGGCCCGTGCCGAGGAGCGTCCCCGCCGTGAGCATCAGCACCGCCTGGCCGAGCGCGTCGCGCAGCAAATACGGCGTGGAGGCTCCCAGCGCCTTCAGTACGGCGATGTCGGCGGACCGCTGGATCGTCCAGACGGTGAAGAACGCCCCTATGACAAGGGCCGAGATGACGAAGAGGAATCCACGCATCAGTTGCAGCGAGCCGTTCTCGGCCCGGTAGGAGCCGATGGCGGTGAGGGCGTCGTCCATGGTGAGGGTCTGGGTGCCCGCGGCCTTGTCTGCCGCCGCGAGGCCGGCGCCGTCGGTGCGCAGGGCGATCACCGTGGCGTCGCCGGACAGCGGGGTCCACACCACCGGCGTATGGCTGTACGAGGCGTCGCCCTCGACCGCCGCGACGGTCCGCTCGGTGCCGCCGAGCCGTACCCGGTCCCCGGCCTCTGCGCGAAGGTCGGTGGCCGCCTTCTCGGAGAGCACGACGCGGCCGGGGCCGACGCCCCGCGGGGCGATCCCGGAGTCCGGCTCGACGGCGAAGGACGACACCGCGGCCGTACGGTCCCCGGCGGTGGCGTTCAGCGTGCGAATGCCGATCGGCTCCGCCGAGGTGACACCCGGCCGCTCGGCCCACGTCCGCCACGCGCGCGTGTGGAGCGAGGAGTTGGTGAACGACACCGACTGGCCGGCCGGCGGCGCGGCGAAGGCCAGGTGGTCGGCGGGCAGGCCGGTGATCGCCGAGGTGTTCTCCTCGGCGAGCCCGGCGGTCAGCCCGGACAACAGCCCCACGAGCAGGGTGATCAGCACGATCACGGCCCCCATGAGGGTGAACCGCCCCTTGGCGAACCGGAGGTCTCTCCACGCGACGAACATGCCCCCACCCTGCGGCCCGGGCGGCGTCCGAAGCATCGCGCCACGGCACGGTTCACCCGAATCGAAGGCGGGAGCGCGCGGCGACGAAGGAGGGGCCTCTCGCCATCGAAGTACGGACCCCACTTTCAACCTTTCGGTTGACCGGGGCCCGCCCGCGCCCGCCTACCCTGGAACGACCATGGACGTCCGCCGGCACTCCCCCGTCGTCGCCACCCTGCGTCTGTGTCTGTACGCACTGCTCGCGGGGCTTCTAGCGCTGGCCGCCGTTCGCTCCGGGGACAGCGCGCATCCGTCGGCCGTCGTCGTGTCCGTCCTCGCGACGGGCGCGGTGTTCGCGGTGGGCGCGTTCAGCCCGGCGGTGCGCCGGTCACGGCGTACGGCCGCGTGGTGGCTGGCTGCCTTGTGCGCGAGCTGGCTCGCGCTGCTCACCCTCTCGCCGGACGGCTTGTGGGTGGCCTTCCCGCTCTACTTCCTGCAGTTGCACCTGCTGCCCGTGCGCTGGAGCCTGCCGGCGGTCGGCCTGACCGCCGCGGCGGCCATCGCGAGCTTCCTGGCGCACGGCTCGCATCTCACGCCCGGTGCGTTCATCGGCCCGCTCCTCGGGGCCGCCGTCGCGGTCGCGACGGTCCTCGGGTACGAGGCGCTGTACCGTGAGAGCGAGCGCCGCCGTGAGCTCATCGAGGAACTCATCGCCACCCGCGCCGAGTTGGCCGACGCCGAGCGCACCGCGGGCACGCTCGCCGAGCGGGAGCGGCTGGCCCACGAGATCCACGACACCCTCGCGCAGGGCCTGTCCAGCGTCCAGCTTCTGCTGCGTGCCGCCCAGCGGCTGCTGCCCGCGGACTCCCCGGCGGCCCCGCACATCGAGCAGGCCCGCTCGACCGCCCAGGACAACCTCGCCGAGGCTCGCCGCTTCGTCCGCGCCCTCACCCCGCCCGACCTGGAGCGCGGTTCGCTCGCCGGAGCCCTGGAGCGGCTGTGCCGGTCGGGCGCCGTCGACACTCCCACGGTCCGTTTCTCGGTGAGCGGGCGTCCGGCCGCGCTTCCGACGCCGTACGAGGTGGCCCTCCTGCGCATCGCCCAGTCGGCGCTCGGCAACACCCTGCGGCACGCTCGCGCGGACCGCGCCGAGATCACCCTCAGCTTCATGGACACGACGGTCGCCCTGGACGTCGTCGACGACGGCGTCGGCTTCACCCTCGATGCCGGACGGCCGGACGGCGGCCGCGAGGACGGCGGTTTCGGTCTCCCCGCGATGCGCTCGCGCGCGGAGTCGCTGGGCGGCACGTTCACCGTCGAATCGGCGCCGGGCCAGGGCACGGCGCTGGCGGTCACACTCCCACTGCCGGTCGTCGCCGCGGGGTGGGGGCCGCGGTCCGGCGACGCGGGCGGTTCTTTGCCCACCGCCGAGGGCCGGGTGCCTTGGCCGGTCAGCGGAGAGCGGGCTTGTCACAGCGCCGACGCGGACCGGCTCCCTCCGTCGCCTACGGCGGACCGGGCCCCTTTGCACCAGGCCCGGTCCGGCGACGCGGGCGTGATCCCCGGGACCCCGCTGCCGCGTGCCGCCGGGAGGACCGTGTGAGCATTCGGCTGCTGCTCGCGGACGATCACCCCGTCGTGCGGGCCGGGCTGCGCGCCGTCCTGTCCGCGGAGCCGGACTTCGAGATCGTCGCGGAGGCGCCGACGGCGGAGGCGGCGGTGGAGCGCGCCGGGGCGGGCGGTGTGGACGTCGTCCTCATGGACCTGCAGTTCGGTCCCGGCATGCACGGCGCGCAGGCCACGGCCGCGATCACGGCGCGCGCCGGCGCGCCACGGGTCCTGGTCCTGACCACCTACGACACCGACGCGGACATCCTGGCGGCGGTGGAGGCGGGCGCCGCGGGCTATCTTCTCAAGGACGCTCCGCCCGAGGAGTTGTCCGCCGCCGTGCGCACCGCCGCCTCGGGCCACTCGGCGCTCGCCCCTACGGTCGCCGACCGCCTCATGGACCGTATGCGCACTCCCGCCGCCGCCCTCAGCCGCCGCGAACTGGAAGTCCTCGAGCTCGTCAAGGACGGCCTGTCCAACCTGCAGATCAGCAAACGGCTGTTCCTGAGCCAGGCGACGGTGAAGTCCCATCTGGTCCATATCTACGCCAAGTTGGGCGTGGACTCGCGTACGGCCGCAGTGGCGGTGGCCACGCAGCGGGGCGTCATCCGGCGGCGGGGCTAGCGCGTGTCGGCGCAGGAGCACCGGCGGCGGGTCGCCTGACCCCCGCCCGCGCTTCCCCCGCACCGCCCGCCCGGCTACCGTCGCCCGGGCGGTTCCCCGAACAGTTCCACCGCGGTGCGGACGCCGGCGAGGCCGGTCGCCAGGGCGCTGACGGAGCCGATCGCGCCCGCGATCAGGAGGAGGGAGCGGCGCAGCCGGGGAATCTCGGGGATGCCGCTGACGGCCATCGCCGCGAGGGCCGCGAGTTCGTCCTCGGCGATGACCCGGTCGGGGAACTCGGCCGGGTGTGCGGCCAGTTCACGGCGCAGCCGGGAGACGGCGGTGCGCAGTTCCGCCACCCTCGGATCTTCGTCGCTGCCGGTCACTGGCCTCTGCCCCAAGCTCCGCAACACAGCTCTCCCCCCTCGCACGCCGTTGTGCGCCGGTTCTTCCCTGTCGGGCCCCACTCCCCATGGCGGTGGTCGCACGCCGGGGGACGCGGGCCAGTAAACGCCACCCCGTGTGCCGTGCGCCACTCCGCGGACCGAAATTCAGCCCTGGGACACCACGGTGACGGGCCAGGTTCCGCAG
This sequence comes from Streptomyces sp. NPDC048415, assembly GCF_040651675.1. Taxonomy (NCBI): domain Bacteria; kingdom Bacillati; phylum Actinomycetota; class Actinomycetes; order Kitasatosporales; family Streptomycetaceae; genus Streptomyces; species Streptomyces sp. NPDC048415. The sequence continues at coordinate 8,304 of NZ_JBEZKJ010000018.1, forward strand.
CGCGCCGGGGCCCGGTCGGGTATGCAGGGGACATGAAGGAGAACAAAGACCAGGTGGCCGGGCTGCTGCTGGCGGCCGGCGGCGGGCGGCGCCTCGGGGGTCGCCCCAAGGCACTCCTGCCCCACCGGGGCCGGCCCCTCGTCGAACACGCGGTCGCCGTGCTGCGGGCGGGCGGCTGCGCCCGCGTCCATGTGGTCCTGGGCGCCCAGGCCGACGCCGTACGCGCGCGGGCCTCCCTGCCGGGGTGCGTCCTCGTGGACAACCCGGAGTGGGAGAAGGGCATGGGCACCTCGCTTCGGGCCGGTCTGGACTCGCTGGCGGACACGGGGGCGCGGGCCGCGCTGGTGTCGCTCGTCGATCAGCCCGGCATCGGCGCGGAGGCGGTGGCCCGGGTGCTCGGCGCCTACGAGGACGAGGAGTCGCTCGTCTCGGCCGCCTACGCGGGCGTACGCGGCCATCCCGTCCTCTTCGGCGCCTCTCACTGGGCGCCGACCGCCGCGACCGCGACGGGCGACCGGGGCGCGCGTGCCTACCTGAGGGCGCACGAGGAGGCGATCACGCTCGTCGAGTGCGGGGACGTGGCGCGGCCGTACGACATCGACACGGAGGCCGATCTGATCCACCTTGAGTGAGCGGGGTGGCACTGAGCGCCATGTTGCCTCGACTCGGAGAATCTCGACATCAACAAACCATTGAACTTCCACTATGAGGAAACTAATATCCACTGATCAGAAGCGCCCGGCTGCTCCCCGGGCGCCCACCGCCCTACCCAGGTTTACTGGCACCCGGTGCCAAGCTCGCTGAAGGAAGTGACAGCTCATGTCCGCACCAGCGCCGTCCCCGCTGGCCATCGTCGACGCCGAGCCCCTGCCCCGGCAGGAAGAGGTCCTCACCGACGCGGCCCTCGCCTTCGTGGCCGAGCTGCACCGGCTGTTCACGCCCCGGCGTGACGAGCTCCTCGCCCGCCGCGCGGAGCGCCGCGCCGAGATCGCCCGCACCTCCACGCTCGACTTCCTCCCCGAGACCGCCGCGATCCGCGCGGACGACTCCTGGAAGGTCGCCCCCGCTCCGGCCGCCCTGAACGACCGCCGCGTCGAGATCACCGGCCCCACCGACCGCAAGATGACCATCAACGCCCTCAACTCGGGCGCCAAGGTCTGGCTCGCGGACTTCGAGGACGCCTCGGCGCCCACCTGGGAGAACGTGGTCCTCGGCCAGCTGAACCTGATCGACGCGTACTCCCGGAACATCGACTTCACCGACCCGAAGTCCGGCAAGTCGTACGCCCTGAAGGCCGCCGACGAGCTCGCGACCGTCGTCATGCGCCCGCGCGGCTGGCATCTGAACGAGCGGCACCTTCGGGTCGACGGCGTCCCGGTCCCCGGCGCGCTCGTCGACTTCGGCCTGTACTTCTTCCACAACGCCCGGCGCCTGCTCGACCTCGGCAAGGGCCCGTACTTCTACCTCCCGAAGACGGAGTCGCACCTGGAGGCCCGCCTCTGGAACGACGTCTTCGTCTTCGCGCAGGACTACGTCGGCATCCCGCAGAGCACCATCCGCGCGACCGTCCTGATCGAGACGATCACGGCCGCGTACGAGATGGAGGAGATCCTCTACGAACTCCGCGATCACGCCTCCGGGCTGAACGCGGGCCGCTGGGACTACCTCTTCTCCATCGTCAAGAACTTCCGTGACGGCGGCGCCAAGTTCGTCCTGCCCGACCGCAACGCGGTGACGATGACGGCCCCGTTCATGCGCGCGTACACCGAACTCCTCGTCCGCACCTGCCACAAGCGCGGCGCGCACGCCATCGGCGGCATGGCGGCGTTCATCCCGTCGCGGCGTGACGAAGAGGTCAACAAGGTCGCCTTCGAGAAGGTCAAGGCCGACAAGGACCGTGAGGCGGGCGACGGCTTCGACGGATCGTGGGTGGCCCACCCGGACCTCGTCCCGATCGCCATGGCCTCCTTCGACGCCGTCCTCGGCGACAAGCCGAACCAGAAGGACCGCCTGCGCGAGGACGTCTCGGTCGCCGCCGGTGATCTGATCGCCGTCGACTCCCTCGACGCCAGGCCGACGTACGACGGTCTGGTCAACGCCGTCCAGGTCGGTATCCGCTACATCGAGGCCTGGCTGCGTGGCCTCGGCGCAGTCGCCATCTTCAACCTGATGGAGGACGCGGCCACGGCGGAGATCTCGCGCTCGCAGATCTGGCAGTGGATCAACGCGGGCGTCGAGTTCGAGAACGGCGAGAAGGCCACCCCCGAGCTGGCCCGCAAGGTCGCCGCCGAGGAGCTGGCGAACATCCGCGCCGAGATCGGCGAGGAGGCCTTCGCGGCGGGCAACTGGCAGCAGGCCCACGACCTGCTGCTGACCGTCGCGCTCGACGAGGACTACGCGGACTTCCTGACCCTGCCGGCGTACGAGCAGCTGGCCGGCTGAGTCAGTCCGCTGTTCTGTCCGAGTGGCCCAGGGATCTTTCCGGGGCCACTCGGTCGCGTACGAGCCTCTTCACCGCCGTCGGCTCGGGGAAACCCTGCTCGCGGCGGTCCCAGACGACCTCGTCGTCGACGCGGACGACGAAGACACCGCCCGTGCCGGGCTTGAGAGCCAGCTCGCTCAGCTCCGTCTCGAAGGTGGTGAGGAGTTCCTGCGCGAGCCAGGCGGCACGCGGCAGCCAGCGGCACTGGGTGCAGTACTCGATCTGCACACGGTGAGCGTTTTCCCTGGTCATCCGAGGTGTACCGACCAATCCTGTTCCGCCGCCGGTTTGCCGTGCAGGTCCGGGACCCGCTTGAGCCAGTCCGGCCGGCCCCGCTGGGTTGTCGCCGCGCGGTCCGCGTCCTCGGCGGCCAGCTTTTCACGGCTCGGGAAGTCCGTGGGAAGCCAGGCCGCGGACGCCTTCACCCGGGCGAGGAGGTAGCCGACGTACGCCTCGCGGGCCTCGGCGGGGCCGGCGAAACCGGGCTCTTCGGCGAGCCAGGCGTCCGGCACCTCGGCCGTGACCTCGCGCAGCAGCTCCTCGGTCACCTTGGGCGCGAGCTCGGCGTCCGCCGCCCGGGTGTCCGGGGCGTAGCCGCCGAGAGCGTGGCGCCGGAAGTCGTACGCCTTCTCCGGTGACGAGGCGTCCCAGCGGTGATGGAAGACGAGGGCGGCGCCGTGGTCGATCAGCCACAGCCGCGGGGGCGCGATGCCGAAGGTGGGCCAGATCATCAGGTTCGAACTGTGCACCGTGCGGTCCACGTTGACGGTGAGGGCGTCCAGCCAGATCACCTTGCCCGCCTCCACCGGGTCGACGGTGAACGTCTTGGCGATCTCCGGTGTGAAGTCCTTCGCGCCCGGCAGATAGTCCATGCCGAGGTTCAGCCCGGCGCTGGCCCGGAGCAGGTCCCGCACCTCCTGGTGGGGCTCGTGCTCGCCGACCGCCGGGTCGAAGTGCACGAGGACCAGCTCGGGGAACCGCAGTCCGAGGGCGCGCGCCAGCTCACCGACGATCACCTCGGCGACCAATGCCTTGCGGCCCTGCGCGGAGCCGGTGAACTTCACGACGTACGTCCCCAGGTCGTCGGCCTCGACGACGCCGGGCACGGAGCCGCCCGCCCTCAGCGGGGTCACGTATCGAACAGCGGTCACGTCGCGCAGCACACCGGCCACTGTAATTCAGCCGGTCGTCCGGCCCATCGGCATTTTCGGCGCCCCCGTCCGGGCCAGCGGGTTGGGCAGCGGTACATACCGCGCGTCCGCGCCGTCCGCGCCCGTCCAGCGCAGCAGGAGGTTCGTCTTGCCGGGGAGGGTGGGCGAGGACAGCAGCCGCGCGATCTCAGGCAGGCTCCGCTCGCTGTCGTACCCGGTCAGCTCCTGTCGTACGGCGGGCCACGGGTCGACTCCCGGACACCGCTCGGCGAGCAGGTCCGCGAGCTCGGAGAGGTGGTTGACCAGCAGGCAGTACACCAGCCGCTCCCATCCGGCCGCCCGGCTCACCTCGGGGAGCAGCTTCACGCCCTCGGCGTCCCGGAACAGCGCCTGGACGGGCATGCCGTCGCTGTCGACGGCCACCAGGGTGTTCTGCAGATGCGCCTCGACCACGACTCCGTGGCGCGCGAACACGTCCAGGACCGGCGGTACGACCTGGCGCAGATACGCCCCCCACCAGGCGCCGGGGTCGGTGAGCAGGTCCAGGGGGCTGCCGTCGAAGCCCTCCACCAGGGCTGCGGCCAGCAGCGGAGTCGCGCCGGGGACGAGATGGTCGCGCAGTCCGTCGCGGACGAGGACGGCGAGTTCCTCGAAGGCGAAGTCGGCGGTGCGGTAGCCGCGGTCGCTCAGCCAGGCGGCCGGGCCGTGCCGGTCCGCGAAGGCCGAGGCGGTCGCCGCGTCCGTGCGGCGCATTTTCCGCAGGTCGTGCCGCCACAGCCGGCGAATATCGTTGGTGATGCGCACGTCGAGGCTGAACTTCAGGAACAGATCGTCCTCGGGGGCGTACAAGGTGCGGATGGCAGCCGTTGGCCGGAGCGGGCGCGCCGTGCGCCCCAGTCGCTTGAGCCGGCCGTCCGTGAAGGCGTCGCGGATCTCCGGGCGGCCGCCGACCAGGTCCAGCTGCCAGGGGTGGGCGGGCAGCAGCCGGTAGCCGGGCGGGGCCTGGCCGAGCGTGTCCAACGCCGTCGTGTCGCCCTCCTCGACGACCGCGTCCTCGCGCACCGCGAGCAGTTCGAGCGGGAAACGCGCGTACGCCTCGGGCGCATAGGGCAGCCAGCCGGCGACCGGTCCCCCGCCGCGGGCCTTGGGAGCGGGGTGGTGGGGGTGCCCGATGATCAGGGACTGCTCGGAGCGCAGATACGGGTCGTCGGGCGGTGACGTGCGCGCGCGTGCGGTGAGCAGCGCGGCCACCGCGTCGCGGCTGTCGAGCATCTCGGCGGGCAGCTCGGAGTTGGCCAGGCCGGTGTGCCGGCGCAGTTCCTCGGCGGTGAGTTTGACCAGCTCGGGATGGGTGAGCCGGTGCCAGGAGCCGCCCGCGTACACCTCGGGTTCGGTGGGGCGCCGCGTGCCCCGCACGCGCAGCAGCCGGCCGCCGGGGCCGAGCCGGTACACGCCGGGGGTCTCGGTGAGCTCTCCCAGCTCCCGCAGGAGACAATTGAGCAGAGGCGCGGCGGCGTAAGCGTCGGCGGCCGCTGCGACGTCGTCCGCGGGGGGGATGGGGTGCATGGAGTCCACGCGATCCATTCGTTCCATACGGTGCACTGGTGATCAGTATGTCTGTCGTCGCCGGCAGGCGCGACGCAGTCCCCGTACCCGAGGAGCCCGATCGTGCACCGTCCTTCCCGGCCCGAGGCCGAGTTCGCCGCCGAGCTGGGCGCCGTACGTCCCGACCTGTCGGCGCCGTACGCGGACGCGCTGCCCGGTGCGCGGGCCGCGGTGCTGTCCCGGCTGTGGCGTGCGCTCGCGTATGAGCCGCTGGCCTGGGTCGCGCGCCGCGAGCGGGGACGGGACGGGCTCGCCCTCCGCCTGAGGGACGGTCGCCGACTGCACGGGCCGCACGCGGACCCGTACGCCACCACCGCGTACGCGACCGAGGTACGGCTCGACGGGCGGCCCTACGACCACCCGGCGCGGCTGATGGAGGACCTCGCGGTCGCGCACGGGTCCGCCTTCGCCGCCGAACTAGACAACAGCGTGGTGTCCTTGGCCCTGTCCCGCGCGGGTCAGGCGACCTTCGGGGAGCCGGCGGAGTCCGCGACGAGCCTCGGATGGGAGCAGCGAGTCGTCGACGGGCATCCGTACCACCCCAACTGCCGTTCACGGCCCGGATTCTCGGTGGCCGAGCAGCTCGCGTACGCGCCGGAGCACCGCCCGGCGGTGGAGCTGGGGCTGATGCCCGCGGAGGACTGTCTCGTCACGGGCGAGTGGCCGAAGTGGCTGCGGGACGGGGAGCGGGTGCTGATTCCGGTCCACCCCTGGCAGGCTGCTCATGTGCTCGACGGTCCGGTCCAGGAAGGGTTCGCCGCCCACCCGTTGATGTCGCTGCGCACGCTCGCCCTGCCGGACGGCCCGCACGTGAAGACCGCGCTGAGCGCCCGGCTGACCTCCTCGGTGCGGGACATCTCGGTGTACTCGGTCGAGACGGCCGAGACCGTCTCCGCGTTCATGGAGAAGGTGACCGAGCGTCTCGACCTGCCGCTGCACGTCACCCGCACGCTCGGCGCGGCCAGCGCCAACGCCCCTGATCTGGCGGCGGTGTTGAGGGAGCCACCCGACGCGTACGCGGCGCCGGGCGAGCGGGTCGTCCCGGTGGCCGCCCTCCCGCTGACCGCCCTGCCCGAACATCCCGGCCGGCTCGCCGAGTTCACCCGGCTCGTCCTCACCGTGGGTCTGCGACTGCTCGAGGCGGGCGTGGCTTTGGAGGCGCACGGGCAGAATCTGCTCGTGGTCCTCGACCACGTCGGCGCCCCGGTCCGGCTCGTCTACCGCGACCTGGCCGACATCCGCGTCAGCCCGGCGCGTCTGGCCCGCCACGGTATCCCGGTCCCTGCCCTCTCGGGCCGTATCGTCACGGACGACGAGACCACCCTGCGCCGCAAGCTCTTCGGCTCCCTCGTCGGCGGCACGCTGGGTGCGACGGCCGGCTCGACGGCCGCGCTGCGCGAGGCCCTGGAGAAGGTCGTACGAGATCTGCCGGGCACCCCGGACCTGCCCGCCCTCCTCGAACAACCGCTTCCCACGAAGGCGCTGACCTTGATGCGGCTGTCGCCCGGCACGCCTGGTGACAGCTGGACTCAGCTGCCGAATCCGCTTGCCGTTCCCGGCTCGGCCACCCTCTCGTTTTGAAGCGCGGCACCTTTGATCAATAAGATCCGCCGATGATCACAAGACAACGGCTGGCGGCAGGAGTCTGCTCCCTGCTCGCCGCCCTGACGGCCGGAATCGCCTTCCCGGCCGGAGCGGTCGCCGACGAAACGGCGGAGCAGGCCGCTCCCAAGGTCGAACTCGTGCTGGACGTCAGCGGTTCGATGCGGGCGACGGACATCGACGGCGGGTCGCGGATGGCCGCGGCCAAGCAGGCGTTCAACGAAGTGCTCGACGCTACGCCCGAGGAGGTGCAGCTCGGCATCCGTACACTCGGCGCCAACTACCGCGGCAACGACCGGAAGACGGGCTGCAAGGACACGGCTCAGCTGTATCCGGTGGGGACCTTGGACCGCACCGAGGCGAAGACCGCCGTGGCGACCCTCACACCCACCGGCTGGACGCCGATCGGCCCCGCGCTGCTCAAGGCGGCCGACGACCTCGACGCGGGCGAAGGCACCCGCCGTATCGTGCTGATCAGCGACGGCGAGGACACCTGCCAGCCGCTCGACCCGTGCGAGGTGGCCCGCGAGATCGCGGCCAAGGGCATCGGCCTCACCATCGACACGCTCGGTCTGGTGCCGGACGCCAAGACCCGCGACCAGCTCAGCTGCATCGCGGACGCCACCGGCGGCACCTACACCTCCGTGCAGCACAAGGAGGAACTTGCCGACCGGGTAGGCCAGTTGGTGGACCGGGCCGCCGATCCGGTGGTGACGCCGGTCGCCGTGGAGGGCGCCGCCGAGTGCGCCAAGGCGCCCGCGCTGAAGTCGGGGCTCTACACCGACCGTGAGGAGTTCGCGCAGCACCGCTGGTACCGCGTGGAGGTCGAGCCGGGCCGGGAGCTGCGGGCCTCGGTGAGCGTCGGGGCGGACCGCGAAGTCAACCCGGACTACGGGGTGTTGCTGCGGGCCGTCACCGTGCAAGGACGGGAGATCGTCCGCGGCGAGGCGGCGGGCAACGGCCGCACCGACGTCATCTCGACCGGGCTGCGCTACCCGAAGGCCGACAGCGACGACGGGGACGCCACCGCCGAGACGGTGTGCCTCCAGGTGTCCAACTCCTTCTCGGCGGCCGCCGGCGTGAAGACCACGCCCGGACTGCCGCTGGAGCTGACGGTCGACGTCGTCGACGGGCCCGACCAGGCAGGCGACGTGGCCTCGTTCGGCCTCGGACGCGGCTGGTGGCTGCTCGGCGCCCTCGTGCTCACCGGCTTCCTCGCGGGTGTGCTGTGGGGCTGGATCTCGCGCTGGCGTGTCGCGGTCTGGAGGACCAACTGATGCGTATTCGACGTGTGTTGACCGCGACACTGTTCATGGTCGGTGTCGCCGTGACGCCCGCCGTCGCCGACTCCTCGCCCTCGGCGAGCCCGTCGGGCGACGGGGGCGCGCCCACCGAGGCCGGTACGTCGTTCCGTACGGCGACCGAGATCGAGCAGGGGCAGCAGGCCACCGCCAGCGGGTCCACGGGTGACTACCTGTACTGGTCGTTCCCCGCGGATGCCGGACAACGGCCCACCGTGAAGGCGACGGTGAAGCTGCCCGAGGCCTCGACGCGGAACACCGCCGAGACCTGGCAGCTCGATGTGTACGACGGGCTGCGACGCCGCCAGGCATGCCAGTACGGGGCGCAGACGCGGACCGCGGCGCGTGACGCGGCCACCGTGGACCTGTCCTGCACCCTGCGCACCGTCCGCGCCTGGTCGGAGACCTGGGCCGACGACCCGCTGCCGGGCACGTACTACGTCCGGCTGACCGCCACGGGGCTCGGGGCGTCCGAACTGGGCCTGCCGGTGAGCGCCGAGGTCAAGGTGGACTCCCAGGACATCGGCGGCTCGGCGGCCGTCGACGGCTCGCTCGCCAAGCCGCTGGTGCCGGGCATCGCGACGACCGCCGAGAAGTCCGCCTCCGGCTCGGACTCCTCGACGGCCGCGCTGTCCTCGCTCGAACCCGACGACGGCTGGACCTCCGGCTGGTGGTCCGACCGCTGGGTGTGGACCGCGATCGGCGGCGTCCTCGCGGCGCTCGCGGGCATCGGCGGGTACGCGCTGACGCGGGGGACGGGCCGCCCGTCGCGGGCCTGAGACGTCACAACGCCGGACGGGCAAGGATTCAGCCCGTCCGGCGTTTGAGGACGAGCAAGGATTCAGCCCGTCCGGCGATTGAGGACGAGCGCGAAGCGCGACAGCGGGGGTCTGGGGGCGGCAGCCACCAGGTAGGGGACGGGTAGGGGCGGAGGGGGCGAAACCCGCTCCGGTCACACCTCCCGCAGCACCTTGGCCAACGTGCCCTCCCCCGTCACCTCCACCCGCCCCGCACGCACCGCGTCCAGCAGACCCAACGCACCGCGGCTCACGGCCTCACACGTCTCCGTGTCGAGCGACAGCCAGACATCCGGCTCCTCAGGGGCCGGCCCGTCCCCGTACACGGGCCCGTCCCCGGCGCCCAGCCACACATGGAACTCCCCCTCCTCCAGGCGGACTTCCACCAGGCCCTCACCCTCCAGCCCGCGCAGCACCGGCAACGCGAACCAGTGAGCCCGCACCGCATCGGTGGGCCGTCGCTCCCCCAGCACGGGCGCACCCCACTCGCCGAGGGCCTGCAGCACGGGCAGCAACTCCCGCCCCCGCTCGGTGAGTTCATAGACGTACGCCGCCCCCGGCGGGGGAAGACGCCGCCGACTGGTCAGCCCGTCGCGCTCCATGTCCTTGAGCCGGGAGGCAAGAACATCCGTGCTGACGCCCGGCAGATCGGCGTGCAGATCGGTGTAGCGGCGCGGCCCGCCGAGCAGTTCACGGACGATCAGAAGGGTCCACCGGTCACCGACGGCGTCGAGGGCCCGGGCGGCGGAACAGTACTGGTCGTAGCTTCGGCGAGGTGACATGCGACGCAGTCTAGCTATCTTGTTGGACTTTCCAAGCGTCCACTTGGTAAAACCAAGCATCACCACTCACCGGAGGGCGCAGCGCATGGAGTTCCGGCAGTCGAGCAAGCTCAGCGAGGTCTGTTACGAGATCCGCGGCCCGGTGATCGAGCACGCCGACGCACTGGAGGCGGCAGGCCACAGCGTGCTGCGCCTCAACACCGGCAACCCCGCACTCTTCGGCTTCGAGGCACCGGAGGAGATCCTCCAGGACATGATCCGGATGCTGCCCAGGGCGCACGGCTACACGGACTCGCGCGGCGTCCTCTCAGCCCGCCGTGCCGTCGCCCAGCGCTACCAGGACCGGGGCCTGGAGGTCGGCGTGGACGACGTATTCCTCGGCAACGGCGTCTCCGAGCTCGTCTCCATGGCCGTCCAGGCGCTCGTCGAGGACGGCGACGAAGTCCTCATCCCCGCGCCGGACTTTCCGCTCTGGACGGCCGTCACCACCCTCGCGGGCGGCAAGGCGGTGCACTACCTCTGCGACGAACAGTCCGACTGGTACCCGGACTTGGCCGACATGGCGGCGAAGATCACCGACCGGACGCGCGCGGTCGTCATCATCAACCCCAACAACCCGACGGGCGCGGTCTATCCGAAGGAGATCGTCGAGGGCATCCTCGACCTCGCCCGCCGCCACGGCCTGATGGTGTTCGCCGACGAGATCTACGACCAGATCCTGTACGACGACGCCGTGCACCACTCGGCCGCCGCCCTCGCCCCCGATCTGGTGGTCCTCACCTTCTGCGGACTGTCGAAGACGTACCGCGTCGCCGGATTCCGCTCCGGCTGGCTGGTCGTCACCGGTCCGAAGCAGCACGCGCGCAGCTATCTGGAGGGGCTGACGATGCTCGCCTCCATGCGGCTGTGCGCCAACGCTCCCGCCCAGTACGCCATTCAGGCCGCACTCGGCGGCCGCCAGTCCATCCACGAGCTGACCGGCCCCGGCGGCCGCCTGCGCGAACAGCGCGACCGCGCCTGGGAGAAGCTCAACGAGATCCCCGGCGTCTCGTGCGTGAAGCCGAAGGGCGCGCTGTACGCGTTCCCGCGCATCGACCCAGAGGTGCACCGGATCCACGACGACGAGAAGTTCGTCCTGGACCTGCTGCTCCGCGAGAAGATCCAGGTCGTCCAGGGCACCGGCTTCAACTGGCCCCGCCCCGACCACTTCCGCATCCTCACCCTCCCGCACGCCGACGACCTGGACGCGGCGATCAGCCGGATCGGACGGTTCCTGAGCGGGTACCGGCAGTAGGGCGGGTACGGCGGCAGGGCCGACCGGCTCAGCCGCCGCTGCGGCCCGCCCCGACCGATGTCACCGTACGGAGGGACACAACCGTACGACGGGACAGAAAGGGTGCGGCGATGGGTGACCTTCTCCTCGTACGGCACGGTGAGACCGAGTGGTCGTTGTCCGGGCGGCACACGGGGTCGACCGATGTGGAACTGACCGACAACGGGCGGGAGCAGGCGCGCAGGCTGGCTCCGCTGATCGCGCGGCATCACATCGCGGCGGCCTTCGTCAGCCCGATGCGGCGGGCGCGGGAGACGGCAACGCTGGCCGGCATCGGCGGAGTCCGCGTCGACGCGGACCTGTCCGAGTGGGACTACGGCGGGTACGAGGGAATCACCACCGTCGAGATCCACCGGGAGCGACCCGACTGGTTCCTGTTCACGGACGGCGTCACGGCCGGGCCTCCCGAGCACCCCGGGGAGAGCCCGGACCAGGTCGGGGGGCGGGCGGAACGGATGCTGGCCAAGATCGACGCGGCGCTCGCCGAGGCGGAGGGCAGTGTGGTCGTCGTCTCGCACGGGCACTTCCTGCGGGTGCTGACCGCGCGCCGGCTCGGGCTGCCCGCCTCGGCCGGTGCCCTGTTCCAGCTCGGCACCGGGACGATGAGCCGGCTCAGCACGGAGCACCGCCGCCATGTGGTGGCCGGCTGGAATGTCAGACCCGACGCGTACTGTTCCCATGAGCCGCTCTCCCCGGCGGGACAGGGGTCCGAGGAGCAGTGCGAGGAGCGCTGACGGGCGGCTGAGCGAGCCGCCGTGAGTCGAGCGGCGGCGGGAGGGAGCGCGCCGTGACACGACCGCCGACCGCGGCGCAGCGGCGCGTCATCGATGCCGCCGATCCCGTGACCGGGCGGCTGAGGGGCACGGAGGCCCAGCTCGCCGCGCTGGTGACGCGCGGGCTCGCCTTCCGGCATCCCCGGCCGCCGCACGACCATTTTCTGACGCCCGCCGGGCATCGCCTGCGCGAGGCGCCGGAACCGGCCCCAGCCGTGGAGGCTCCCGCTCCGGCCGAGACCGGCGTGTTCGCCGCGCGAATCGGCGGCGAGGAGGCGACCGACGCCGGGCCCGCGCGCCTACGCGAGGTGCACAGCGCCTGGCAGGGGCTCCTGGAGCTGCGCCGGATGACCAATCCGGGCGGTGACGTCGACCGACCGTGCGGGTGGGAGCGTACGCATCTGGTGCGGGCCGCCGCGCTCGCCCTCGAGGCGGCGGGGCACCGGCCCGCGGCGGCCGAGGGCGGTGGCTACCGCGTGCGGGCGACACCCCAGCCGGAGGCCGTCGCCGTGCGCGAGTCCGACCAGGCGGCGCTGCGGGCCTGCGCGGCCACGCTGGAGAAGGCGGGCTGGCAGGTCGGCGAGCACACCGAGCCGCGCACCGGGGCCCGGTATGTGCTGGCTTCGCCGCGACGGATATGAGGGGCCGGAATGCCTTGCGGTACAAGGGAGTTGGAAGGAATCACGTCCTTGACCGCCGTTGAAGGGGAAGTCGTGACAGAGCCGTTTTCCGTCGCAGTGACCGTCCGGGGGTACGAGACGGATGTGCTGGGGCACCTCAACCAGAGCGTCTATCTCCAGTACGCCGAGCACGCACGCTGGTGCATGCTGCAAGCGGCCGGGATCGGCCAGAGCGAACTGATCGGCAAGGGCGTGGGCCCAGTGGTCCTGGAGACGACCATCCACTATCTGCGGGAGCTGCGCGCGGGCGACGAGGTCGAGGTGACGTGCGGTTTCGTCTGGGGCGAGGGCAAGACCTTCCGCGTCCAGCAGACGATACGGAAGACGGACGGCACGCCGGCCGCCGAGGTGACGGCGGTCGGGGGCCTGCTGGACCTCAAGGAACGCAGGCTGGTCGCCGACGCGCGCGAGTACTTCCGCGCGCTGGCCGCCGACCCGCGGATGTTCGGGCTCTGAGGTCCCGCGGAGCAGGCCTCACCTCGCTGTCGGCAACAGCGGCGTCTGGTGCGACTCGCCGGCTACCGGCGTGAGTCGCCCACGTCGTTCCTCACCGTCCGTCTTCCGGCAGCGCGGCCGCGTCGGGTGTGCGGGTCGGCACCGGTACCTGGTTGAAGCCGTAGTAGAGGGCGATCAGGCCGTGGACGGCCAGGGTGAGCGGGGCGGAGAGGTAGGCCAGGGCGACCGTCGCGGGGTAGGCGAGGGAGCCGACGGCGAAGCGGACGCGGGTGCGGCGGGCGGCCCCGACGTCGACGCGGCCGTCGAAGAGGTGCCCCGTGCGCGTGAGGTGCCACCACAGGGCCTGGAATGCCAGGGCCATCGCGACCATCACCATGCTGTATACGGCGGCCGCGACATGGGAGGCCTTGTCCTCGCGCAGATACTCCGCGAGCATCGCCGTCGGCCAGGGCACGGCGGCCACGACCATCAGCACGAGCAGGTTCAGGAACATCAGCGTGCGGTCGATCCGGGCCACATAGCTGAAGACCTGGTGGTGGTTGATCCACATGATGCCGATGACCAGAAAGCTGACGACATAGGCGGCGTACGAGGGCCACTGCGCGCCCAGCGCGTGCCACAGGCCGCCGTGCTCACCGACCTCGGGAACCTTGATCTCCAGGATCAGCAGCGTGATGGCGATGGCGAAAACGCCGTCGCTGAAGGCCTCCACACGGCCCGACTCGTTCATGACCGACTCCCCCCGTTGTGACCGTGTCCGTGCGTGCTCTGGGCGCGCTCCGTACGTGATCTGCGCGCTCAGACGGTAGCCCAGCGCGGCCCTTCGGCCGACGCCGGACAGTCAACTCGCCCTCGCCTGACGGGTATACGACAACCGGAATCTCTGGTAGGAAACTTTCCTAACAGTACGTGAACGAGCCCACTCCCCCATCGGAGGTACCGTGCACACCCCCCACATACGTACGTCACGCCGCACCCTGCTCGCCCTGATCGGAGCTTCCCTGGTGGCAGGTCCCCTCGTCGCCACCCAGTCCGCGACCGCCGCGGCGGTCGGTCTTGACGACCCGGCGAAGAAGGAGATCGCCATGAAGCTGGTCTCCAGCGCGGAGAACTCCTCGCTGGACTGGAAGGCGCAGTACAAGTACATCGAGGACATCGGCGACGGACGCGGCTACACCGCCGGGATCATCGGCTTCTGTTCCGGCACCGGCGACATGCTCGACCTCGTCGACCTCTACACCCAGCGCAAGCCCGGCAACGTCCTGGCCAAGTACCTGCCCGCGCTGCGCAGGGTGAACGGCAGCGACTCCCATGAGGGCCTGGACCCCGGCTTCCAGGACGACTGGCGCAGGGCCGCCCAGGACTCGGCGTTCCAGCAGGCCCAGAACGACGAGCGCGACCGCGTCTACTTCAACCCGGCCGTACGGCAGGGCAAGGCCGACGGCATCGGCGCACTCGGCCAGTTCACGTACTACGACGCCATCGTGATGCACGGCGACGGCGGTGACAGCACCAGCTTCAGCAGCATTCGCGGGCGGGCCCTGGCCAAGGCCAAGCCGCCCGCGCAGGGCGGCGACGAGGTGACGTATCTGAACGCCTTCCTCGACGCGCGTGTGTGGGCCATGAAGCAGGAGGAGGCCCACTCCGACACCAGCCGGGTCGACACCGCACAGCGGGTCTTCCTGCGCAAGCGGAATCTGAACCTCGATCCGCCGCTGGACTGGAAGGTGTACGGCGACAGTTACCACATCGGCTGAGCGGCGGGTCCGGTGGTGCGGAGGGCGCGGCGCCCTCCGCACCACCGGGTCGTCAGTGGGCCGGGACCGCCTTGAGGTCCTCGCCCGCTTCCATGGGGTGGGTCACTTCGTCCGCCTCCTGCCCCTTGCCGAGGTGGTTGAAGACGAGGTTGAGGACCACGGCCGCGACGCAGCCCGTCGAGATGCCCGAGTCCAGCACGATCCTCGCCGTCTGCGGGAAGGCGTGGTAGAACCCCGGCGCGGTGATCGGGATGATGCCGACCGCCAGGGAGACGGCCACGATCAGCACGTTGTTGTCCTTCTCCAGGCCCGCCCGTACGAGGGTCTGGATGCCGCTCGCGGCGACCGAGCCGAACAGGACGACACCCGCGCCGCCGAGGACCGGGCGGGGCACGACGGCGATGAGCGACGCGGCCATCGGGCACAGGCCCATCAGCACCAGGAATCCGCCGCCCGTGGCGACGACGTACCGGCTGCGGATCCTGGTCATCGCGACCAGGCCGATGTTCTGCGCGAACGCGCTGCACATGAAGCCGTTGAACAAAGGGCTCAGCGCGGAGCCGAGGGTGTCGGCGCGCAGGCCGGCCGCGATGGTCTTCTCGTCGGCGGGGCGCTCGACGATCTCGCCCAACGCCAGCATGTCGGCGGTCGATTCCGTCATCGAGACCACCATCACCACGCACAGCGAGAGGATCGCGGCGAGCTGGAACTGCGGTGCGCCGAAGTGGAACGGGGTCGGGAAGCCGACGACGTTCGCGTCGGCCACCGGCCCGAAGTCCGTGACGCCGAAGGGGATCGCGACGAGCGTGCCGATGACCAGGCCGAGCAGCACGGCGATCTGCTTGACGAAGCCGCGGGTGAAGCGGCGCAGCAGCAGGACGATGACGAGCGTCGCCGCCGCCAGGCCCAGATTGGTCGTCGAACCGTAGTCGTCCGCCGCCGGGTTGGGGCCCTGCGCCCAGCCGAACGCGACCGGCAGCAGCGACACGCCGATGAGCGTGATCACGGAGCCGGTGACGACGGGCGGGAAGAAGCGGACCGCCTTGCTGAAGAACGGGGCGGCTATGAAACCGAGGACTCCCGCGACGATGACCGCGCCGAAGATGATCGGCAGCGCATCGCTCTTGTCCTTGGCGGAGGCGACGACCGCGGTCATCGGGGCGACACCCGCGAAGGTCACGCCGTTGACGAACGGCAGCCTGGCTCCGATCTTCCAGAAACCCAGGGTCTGCAGGAAGGTGGCGAGGCCCGCGGTGAACAGGCAGGCGCCGGTGAGGAAGGTGAGTTCGGTGGGGGACAGACCCACGGCGGCGCCGACGATCAGCGGCGGGGCGACGACTCCCGCGTACATGGCGGCCACGTGCTGGAGGCCGCTGGTCGCCATCTTCAGGGCGGGGAGTTTCTCGTCAACTGGGTGCTTGAGCTCACCAGTTGGTTCTGCATCGGTGCGGGGCACGGGCTGGGCGGCCACGGCGGCTCCTCCAGTCGGGTACACGTCGGCGTTGACGTGGGTTTCAGGGAGGTGATGCGCGGTCGTGCG
The DNA here is from genome assembly GCF_040651675.1 of Streptomyces sp. NPDC048415. NCBI lineage: Bacteria > Bacillati > Actinomycetota > Actinomycetes > Kitasatosporales > Streptomycetaceae > Streptomyces > Streptomyces sp. NPDC048415. The sequence continues at coordinate 24,563 of NZ_JBEZKJ010000018.1, forward strand.
GGACCGGGACGATGACCGTGACCAAGGGGCGGTCACGGAGACCGTTCCGGGGCACGCACATCCATGCGCGCCCCGGAGACGGCCGCCATGGACCCCGCTCGGGTCCACGGCTACCGGCCGAGGGCCGTCCCCCTCAGCCGGAGATCTTCAACTGTTCAGTCCTGCGCGGAGATCCGCGCCAGGCGCTGGGCCTCTTCCCGCGTGGAGCGGGCGATGGCGTCCTCGTCGACGTGCAGCAGCCGGCTGTCCTCGACGACCGGCTTGCCGTTCACGAGCGAGAGCGTGACCGGGGCCGCCGCGCCGAAGACCAGCGCGGTCACCGGGTCGGCGATCGAGGAATGGGCCAGGGTGTCCAGCTTCCACAGGACGAGGTCGGCGAGCTTGCCGGGCTCCAGGGAGCCGATCTGCGCGGCACGGCCGAGGACCTGGGCGCCGCCGTAGGTACCGAGGCGCAGTGCCTGGCGGGCGTTCAGGGCTGCTTCGCGGTGGGCACCGAGGCGGTTGATGAGGAGCGCGTTGCGCAGCTCGGTGTGCAGCTCGCCGGACTCGTTCGACGCGGTGCCGTCGACGCCGAGGCCGACCGGGACGCCGGCCTTCAGCATGTCGGGGACGCGGGCGATCCCGGCCGCGAGGCGGGCGTTGGAGGACGGGCAGTGGGCGACACCCGTCTTCGTACGGGCGAAGGCGGCGATGTCGGAGTCGTTCATGTGGACGCAGTGCGCCATCCACACGTCCTCGCCGAGCCACCCCGTCGACTCGAAGTAGTCGGTCGGGCCCATGCCGAACAGCTCCTTGCAGAACTGCTCCTCCTCCACGGTCTCCGAGCCGTGCGTGTGCAGCCGTACGCCCTTGCGGCGGGCCAGCTCGGCGCCCTGCTTCATCAGTTCGGTGGACACCGAGAACGGCGAGCAGGGAGCCACGGCCACCTGGGTCATCGCGTCGAAGGAGGCGTCGTGGTGCTCGTCGACGGTCGCCTCGGTGGCGGCCAGCGCCCCTTCGAGGGTCTCGACGGCGAAGTCCGGCGGCAGACCGCCGTCCTTGACGCTGCGGTCCATGGAGCCGCGGGCCAGGGTGAAGCGGACGCCCATCTCGCGGGCAGCCCCGATGATGGCGCCGGACAGGTCGCCGGAGTCCTTGGGGAAGACGTAATGGTGGTCCATGGCGGTGGTGACGCCGCCGCGGGCCATCATGGCGAGGGAGCCCTGCGCCGCGGAGTACACCATCTTCTCGTCGATGCGCGCCCAGGTGGGGTAGAGCGCGACGAGCCAGTTGAAGAGGTTGTGGTCGGTGGCGAGGCCCCGGGTGATCCACTGATAGAAGTGGTGGTGGGTGTTGACCAGGCCCGGCGTGACCAGATGCCCGGTCGCGTCGATTCGGCGTACGACGTTCTCCAGGCCCTCCGGGGCCTTGCCCGCGCCGAGCGACTCGATGCGGTTGCCCGCGACGACGACATGGCCCGAGGCGTATTCGGTGTCACTCGCGTCCACCGTCGCGATCGAACAGTTCTCGATGACGATGCGCTGGACTTCTGCCGATGCTGCCATGGTGCGTCCTTCTTCGTTCTGTGGAGTGGGCACGGCAGGACCCTAGGAGGTTTGAGTGCCGCGGCGGGGAGGCCACGGGTGCCGAAGGAGGGGTGCCCCCGGCCGGCGGGACAGGGGCACCGGGCAGGTGTCAGAGGTTGGTGAGATCCACCGGGATGTGCGGCTCGCAGCCATCGCGCAGGATGGTGGCCTCGATGAGTCCGTAGGGACGGTCCGCCGCGAAGTAGACCTCGTTGTCGTTCTCGAGCCCGAACGGCTTCAGGTCCACCAGGAAGTGGTGCTTGTTCGGGAGGGAGAAGCGGACCTCATCGATCTCGCTGCGGTTGTTGATGATGCGCGAACCCATCTGGTAGAGGGTCTGCTGCAGCGAGAGGGAGTACGTCTCGGCGAAGGCCTGGAGCATGTGCTTCCTGACCTGGTCGTAGGACTTCTCCCAGTTCGGCATCTTCTGCTCGTCGCCGCTCCAGTTGAAGCGCCAGCGGCCGGAGACCTGGGTGGCCAGGATGCGGTCGTACGCCTCCTGCAGCGTCGTGTACTTGTCCTTGACGTAACCCCAGAACTCGGAGTTCGTCGAGTTCATCACGACGAGGTCCTTCAGGCCCGAGATGACCTCCCACTTCTCACCGTCGAAGGTGATCTGGGTGACCCGGGTCTCCTGGCCCTTGCGGATGAAGGAGTGCTTGACCGCGTCCGCGCCGATGAACTTGGAGTTGCCGTCCGAGGTCGCGATGCGCTCCCAGGAGTACTCCTCGATGCGGATGCGCGCCTGCTTGATCGGCTCCTGGCTCGTCACGAAGTGCCGGGCGAGGTGGATGCCGAACTGCTCGGCGGACTCGATGCCGTACTCCTTGGCGAAGGCGTACACCGTGTTCTTGGTGGTGTCCGTCGGCAGGACGTTCGCGTTGGAGCCCGAGAGGTGGACCTCCTGCATGTCGCCGCTCAGTGCGACCGACACGTTCAGGTCCTTGATGTGGTGCGTGTCCCCGTCACGGGTGATCTTGACTACGCGGTTCTCGGCTTTGCCGTACTGGTTCTGTCCCAGAATCGTGGGCATGTCTGCTAGCTCCCTCGGTAAACGGAGTAGCCGAACGGGTTGAGCAGCAGCGGTACGTGATAGTGCTCGCCCGGCCTGACGGCGAAGGTGATCGCCACCTCGGGGAAAAACGCACCGCTGTCCCGATTCGCGGGGGCGTCCTGCTGCGCATCGGCTTGCTTTTTTTCGAAGTACTGCTCGACGGCGAAGTCGAGCCGTACGTGGGTCGTCCCCTCCGGCAGCGCCGGGAGGTCCTTGCACCGCCCGTCCGCATCGGTCGCGGAGCCGCCGAGTGCCTGCCAGTCCGCTTCGCGCCCGGCGCGGGCCGCGAGCTGGACGGCGACGCCCTCGGCGGGGCGTCCGAGGCTGGTGTCCAGGATGTGGGTGGACACGGAGGCGGTGGTGTCGGTGCTCATGCGCTCTCTTCCTCTACGAGGCGGGTCAACCGGATGCGGTTGATCTTGCCCAGTTCGGTGCGGACGATCTCCCGCTCCTGCTCGGGCGAGTTGCCGATCCGCTCCTTGACCGCGTCGCGCATCTGCTCGCCGGTCCGGCCGGTGGCGCAGATGAGGAAGACATGGCCGAACTTCTCCTGGTAGGCCAGGTTCAGTTCGAGCATCTCCTCCTTGAGCTCCTCGGAGGCGCCGGCCATGCCGCGCTGCTCCCGGGAGGAGGTCGGGTCGCCGGGCTTCGGCCGCCCGATCGGCGGGTGCCCGGCCATCGCCTCCTCGAGGTCGGCGGTGGTCAGCTCGGCCGTGGCGGCGTCACTGGCCGAGAAGATGTCCTCGACGGTGGCGTAGGGACGCTGGGCGAGCAGCCCGCGCGCCCACGCGGAGGAGGCGCACGCCTCATGGAGAGCGGCGTAGGCCGCGTGCTCCTCCAGGGCGTTGAACCGGGCGAGGCCGCCGGGTGTCGTACTCGAAGTCACGGGAAGCCTCCGTGGCCTTGTTGCTGGCTTGCGTGCTTGCCTGCCTACCTACTGGACGGGCTGCGGATAGCTAACGCCCTCGGAAACACCACGTCAACACTTTGTTGAAAAATCGAGGTAACAAAAACCGCCGTCCGGGCAGACCGGACGGCGGCGGGGAAGCGAGCGCACGGGCCTAGTCACCCTTGGCCGCGTTTTCCCTGTTCAGGTAGTTGTAGACGGTGAACCGGCTCACTCCGAGGGCACTCGCCACGGTCTCCACGCCGTGCCGCACGGAAAAGGCTCCGCGCGCTTCCAGTATGCGCACAACCTCCTGCTTCGCCTTGCGGTCCAGGTCGGCCAGCGGCTTACCCCGCTTGCGCTCCAGTGCGGCCAGGATGTGGTCCAGCGAGTCGGCGAGCTGGGGCAGGCGTACGGCGATGACGTCCGCGCCCTCCCAGGACAGTACGACGTCGTCGGCGCCGGCCTGCTCGGGCGGCAGCATCTCGCCGCCCATGGCGTCGACCAGCGGCTTCACGGCCGTGACGAAGGGGTCCTCCCCGATGCCGGTCACTTATCGCCCTCCCCGACCACGTTCACCTGCAGCGAGACGCGGGTGGCTCCCGCTCCCAGGGCCTTGCGCAGCAGCGCGTCCACCGCGGTGAGCACCGCGTCCGCGCCGCCTTCCGCGGTGTTGCCGAACGGTCCGACGTCCACGGCGTCCAGCTCGGCCGCCTCGATGACCTCGCGGGCGACCAGCGCGTGCGGGGGCGCCTCGTCGAGATCGAAGGGCTCGGTCGTGAACTCCACTCTCAATCGCATTGCGCTCCCATGGCATCACTCTGACCTGCAGATTTCCCTCGCCTTCAAGAGGTGAGGGCACCATGTCAGGTCACCGATTTCACGACGGACTAAGGTCGGGCCGCCACAAGGGCGACCCTAGCCCACACGGGCTTCGCCCCATGGGGAACGTCGAACGGGGTAGCGGCGCGCGGGCCGCGGGCCCCGCACCAAGTCAGTGGCGGGGAACCAGCCCGGTGCGCAGAAGTCGAACTCGACCGTGTCCTCCCGCCTCGAAATCCCCGAACGCGCGCGACGGACGTCCCGCCCTGCCGCGTAGAGCAGGTACAGGCTCTGAGGGAGGGGATTGTGACGTGGCGGGACACAGGTTCACAGGCGCCAAGGGGACGGCGATCGCGGTGGCGGCGATGGCGGCGTTGACCGCCTCGCAGGCGCCGGGGACGGTGGCACGGGCCGCGGCGCGCGCTGAGGGGACGGGGGCACACGGGCCGACGGTGTCCGGCGACACTCCGTACCGCACAGCGCTGCCGCCTCTGCGGACGCGGGAGAGCCGGACGTCCGCGCTGGGCGGCGCGCTTCCGGCGAGCGTGTTCGCGGCGTACCGGCGAGCCGAGTCGGAGCTGCGACGCAGCGCGCCCGTATGCCGGCTGCGCTGGCAATTGCTGGCCGCCATTGGCCAGGTGGAGTCGGGGCAGGCGCGCGGCGGCCGGGTGACCTCCGACGGCACGACCAGGGCGCCGATCCTCGGGCCGCGCCTGGACGGCAACGGCTTCGCCGCCATCCAGGACAGCGACGGCGGGATCTACGACGGGGACAGCGTGTACGACCGCGCGGTCGGCCCGATGCAGTTCATCCCGTCGACCTGGGCCGCGTGGGGCGCGGACGGCAACGGTGACGGGCGCGCCGACCCCCACAACGTCTACGACGCGGCACTCGCCGCGGGCCGCTACCTGTGCGCCGGCGGTCGGGATCTCTCCGACCCGGGCGATCTGGACCGGGCGATACTCGGCTACAACCACTCGGCGGCGTATCTGCGGACGGTCAAGGCCTGGTACGGGTACTTCCTGGAGGGGCACCGGGTGGTGCCGGACAGTACGGCGGGCTCCGCGGCGCGCTCGGCCCCGAAGGCGCACCGGATCACGCGAGCCCCGTCGCCGACACCGTCCCGCCACCCGGCCCGCGCCGCGTCGCCCGCGCCCGCCACGCCCTCGCCCTCCCCCACCGCGTCCCGTCCGACGGGCGCCGCCGAGGAGCCGCGGCAGCCGGTGATCCCGCTGCCCGAACCGGGTGTCGGCCTCCCCTCTGCCGGGGTACTGCCGACCGCAGGTCCGCTGACCGGCGGCAACGATGAGAATTCGATGGGCGCCGCCCCCTCCACAATCCTGGATACCGGGCGGTAATGTCGCCACCCGCCGGGCGGCACAGGACCGGCGGGTGAGCGCGAAGGGGCCCTCATGGCGACGGACATGCCTGCGGAGATACAAGCGGCCCACGACCGTTGGCAGCGCATGTGGGGCCATCGTGAGCAGTTGCTCAAGGTGGCCCGCCGCCGGTCCATGAGTCCGGAGGACGCCGAGGACGCCGTGCACGAGGCGATGCTGCGCGCCGCCGAGCGCCCGGACCTCGACGACGAGCGCCTCGGTGCCTGGCTGACGACGGTGACCATGCGGCTGTGCGTCGACCGCTACCGGCAGGTGAACCGCGAGGCCGAGGTGCGCAGCAGCCCCACGCTGATCGCTCCCGGACCGGTGCCGGTCGAGGAGGCGGTCTGCGACCGGGCCGAGGCCAAGTGGCTGGCCGTGCGCAGCGGGGAGCTGCCCGCCCGGCAGGCGGAGGCGATCTGGCTGAAGTCGGAGGATCTGGACGTCGGCCAGGTCGCCCTGAAGATGGGCCTGAGCTACCGCACGGTCGAGTCCCTGCTGGCCCGGGCCCGGCGGACGCTGCGCGACTCGCTGGCCGGCACGCTGGGGTTCGCCCTGTTCCTGTGCGGGCGCGGCAGGCCGCGCGCCGGCGGGCACGCCCAGGCCGTGGCGGTGACCTCGGCAGCGGCGACCTTGGCGGTGGCGGGGCTGCTCGCCCTGCCGTACGCGCAGGACTCCGACGGGCAGGGTGCGGCACCCAGGCCTGCCGTCTCCCGGGCCGCGGACGCATGGCAGACGGACGGCGCGGGCCGGGTGCCGTCACCGGACGCGGGCGCACGGCAGGCGGCGTCGGCGGTCCCCGCCGCGAAGACGACGGAGCCGTCCGGTGACCGGCCGCTGTTGCCGCTGTCGGTGCCGTCCCTGCCGGAGATCTCACCGGTGCCGGCGTTGTCGGCCCCCGAGGTGCCGCCGGTGCCGAGTGTTCCGGATGTCCCGGAGCTGCCGAAGCTGCCGGACGTTCCGAGCGTGGGCGTCGAGTCCGCCGCCCCGGCGGTTCCGCAGGCGCCCGCCCTGCCCTCCGCCCCGGTCGGCGTACCGACCCGGCGCGTACTCCCTTAAACCTCTCGTCGGACCGCCCGTCGGAGCCCGTCGGACCGCCCGTCGGAGCCCGTCGGACCGCCCGTCGGACCGTCCGCAAATAAATTCGCCTTCGCGGCGACGGACGCCCCGCCCCTCCCCGTAGAGCAGATGTCGGAGCTGCTCCACGATGAAGGGTGGACCGGATGGGTGTCGAGATCTGTGTGGAAGGGCTGACCAAGTCCTTCGGCCACCAGGTCATCTGGCAGGACGTCTCGTTGACGCTGCCCGCCGGGGAGGTCTCGGTGCTGCTGGGCCCCTCGGGCACGGGCAAGTCGGTGTTCCTCAAGACGCTCGTCGGGCTGCTGAAACCGGAGCGGGGCTCGATCAGGATCGCGGGCCGGGACATCACCAGGCTGCGCGAACACGATCTGTACGAGGTGCGGAAGCTGTTCGGGGTGCTGTTCCAGGACGGCGCGCTGTTCGGGTCGATGAGCCTGTACGACAACATCGCCTTCCCGCTGCGTGAGCACACCCGCAGGTCCGAGAGCGAGATCCGGCGGACCGTGCTGGAGAAGATGGACATGGTCGGGCTGATCGGCTCCGAGGAGAAGCTGCCGGGCGAGATATCCGGCGGGATGCGCAAACGGGCGGGGCTGGCCCGGGCGCTGGTGCTGGATCCGGAGATCATCCTCTTCGACGAGCCGGACTCGGGCCTCGATCCGGTGCGCGTCGCCTACCTCAACCAGTTGATCGTCGACCTCAACGCCCAGATCGACGCGACCTTCCTGATCGTCACGCACGACATCGCCTCGGCCCGCCAAGTGCCCGACAACATCGGGCTGTTGTTCCGGCGGGAGCTCGTCGGGTTCGGCCCCCGCGAGGAGCTGCTGACCAGTGACGAGCCGGTCGTACGGCAGTTCCTGAACGGCCGGATGCAGGGGCCGATCGGCATGGCCGAGGAGAAGGACGCCGCCCAGGTCGAGCAGGAACTCGCGCAGCTCGGCGACGGCGAGCGCACACAGACACCCGGCAGTCAGGGTCTGACTCCCCGCCTGCTGCCGGGCCCGGGCATCACGCGCCCGCCCCGCTGGGAGGCGATCGCGCGGCGCGAAGCCGAGCTGCACCGCCGGGAGGTGGCGGACGCATGAGACTGTCGCCCACCGGCGCGCTGCGACACTCCGGCAACCTCTTCGCGATGGCCCTGGACGTCCTGCGGACGGTGCCCCGACGGCCTTTCCAGGCAAGGGAGTTCATCCAGCAGGCGTGGTTCATCGCGAGCGTCACCATCCTTCCGACGGCCCTCGTCTCCATCCCCTTCGGGGCGGTCATCGCGCTGCAGATCGGCAGTCTGACCCGGCAGCTCGGCGCTCAGTCCTTCTCGGGTGCCGCCTCGGTGCTGGCGGTGCTGCGGGAGGCCTCGCCGATCGTCACCGCGCTGCTGATCGCGGGCGCGGGCGGCACGGCGATCTGCGCGGACCTCGGGGCGCGGAAGATCCGCGAGGAGATCGACGCGATGCAGGTGCTGGGTATTGATCCGATCCACCGGCTGGTCGTACCGCGCGTGCTCGCCTCGATGGTGGTGGCGGTACTGCTCAACGGCTTGGTGTCGGTGGTCGGCGTGGCGGGCGGCTACTTCTTCAACGTCATCCTGCAGAACGGCACGCCCGGCGCGTACCTGGCCTCGTTCACCACCCTCGCCCAGCTGTCCGACCTGTGGGCGGCCGAGCTGAAGGCACTGGTGTTCGGCGCCATCGCCGCGATTGTCGCCTCGTACAAGGGACTTACCGCCAACGGCGGCCCCAAGGGCGTGGGTGACGCGGTGAACCAGTCGGTGGTGATCACCTTCATGTTGCTGTTCGTGACGAACTTCGTGATGACCGCCGTGTACTTCCAAGTCGTTCCGCAGAGGGGTTAGCCGATGCGACTCGTCGACCGCCCGCTGCGCTCCCTCGAAGCACTGGGCTCTCAACTCTCCTTCTACGGACGATCGTTGGCGTGGACCGGCCGTACCGTGCGCCGCTACAAGAAGGAGATCCTGCGCCTTCTCGCCGAGGTGAGCTTCGGCCGCGGCGCGCTCGCGGTGGTCGGCGGCACGGTCGGCGTCATCGCCTTCCTGTCGTTCTTCACCGGCACGGAGGTGGGCCTCCAGGGCTACGCGGCGCTCAACCAGCTCGGCACCTCCAACTTCGTGGCGTTCCTGTCGGCGTACTTCAACACCCGGGAGATCGCCCCGCTGGTGGCCGGGCTCGCGCTGTCCGCGACGGTCGGCGCCGGGTTCACCGCACAGCTCGGCGCGATGCGGATCAGCGAGGAGACCGACGCCCTGGAGGTCATGGGCGTACCGTCGCTGCCGTTCCTGGTGACCACCCGGATGATCGCGGGTTTCGTCGCGGTGATCCCGCTGTACGTGATCGGGCTGCTGTCCTCGTACTTCGCCGCCCGGACCATCACCACCGGCTACTACGGACAGTCGGCGGGCACCTACGACCACTACTTCCAGCAGTATCTGCCGCCGGTCGACGTGTTCTGGTCCTTCGGCAAGGTGCTCGTCTTCGCCGTCCTGATCATTCTCGTGCACTGCTTCTACGGCTACTACGCGAGCGGCGGCCCGGCCGGTGTCGGCGTCGCGGTGGGTCGTGCGGTGCGGACCTCGATCGTCGCCATCAACGTCCTGGACTTCTTCCTGTCGCTGGCGATCTGGGGCGCCAACACGACCGTACGGATCGCGGGGTGAGCCGGATGAGAGTACTGAGGCTCCGGTTGTACGGCGTCGTCTTCCTCGCGGTCCTCGCGCTGCTGCTGTCCCTCTCCGTCGCCGTCTACCAGCAGGCGTTCACCTCCGTCGTACGGATCACGCTGGAGGCCGACAGCCTCGGCAACCAGCTCGATCCGCGCGCCGACGTCAAGCTGCGCGGCCTGCTGGTCGGCGAGGTGCGGGACGTGCGGGCGGACGGCGCGAAGGCGACGCTCGACATCGCGCTCAAGCCGGAGTACGTCGCGCACATCCCCTCGGACGTGCACGCGCGGCTGCTGCCCAAGACGCTGTTCGGCGAGAAGTACGTCGACCTGGTGGCGCCCGCACGCTCCGCCGCCCGGCCCATCCGTGCCGGGGACGTCATCACCCAGGACCGCACCCGGGTCGGCATCGAGGTGCAACAACTGCTGAACGACCTGCTGCCGCTGCTGCGCACCGTGCAGCCGGGCAAGCTCAATGCCACGCTCTCCGCGTTCTCCACCGCTCTCGAAGGGCGCGGGGACCGCATCGGCGACAACCTCACCCGGGTCGAGGGCTATCTGCGCCGCATCAATCCGCACATGCCCTCGCTGCAGGAGGACATCGCGCGGTTCGCCGACGTCGCCGAGGTGTACGGCGACGCGGCGCCCGACCTGATGAAGCTCCTGCGCAACACCGTCACCACCAGCCGCACCCTCGTCGAGAAGCGGGACCAACTGGCCGCCGCGCTCACCTCGACGGCCACGGTCGCGGGCACCGCGGACGACTTCCTCGGCGAGAACGGTGACCGGCTGATCACCCTCGGCCGGGTCTCCCGTCCCACGCTGGACATCTTCGCCCGCTACTCCCCCGAGTACCCCTGCCTCCTGGACGGGCTGGTCAGGCAGGAGGAGGCCTCGGAGGAGGCGTTCAAGGGCGGCGAGATGCGCATCACCCTCGAAATCGTCCGCCAGAGATCCGCGTACGAGCCCGGTGAGGAGCCCCGCTACGGCGAGCGGTCCGGGCCCGACTGCCGGGGCCTGGCGAATCCGCAGGTGCCCGCGCCCGACATCCACCTCAACGACGGTACAGCGAAGGGGAGTTCACGTGGGGGCAGCGGTGTGTCCGCCACCAGGGCCGAGCAGCGCGCCGTCGGCTCGCTCGTGGCACCCGTCATGGGAGTGCCGGCCGACGAGGTGCCGCCGGTCGCGACGCTGCTGTTCGGGCCGCTGGCCCGCGGGACGGCGGTGAGCGTGGCATGAGGACTTCAGGAGCACGTCAGGCCGCCGCACCGCTCGTCAAGTTCAGCCTCTTCGCGGTGGTGACCATCCTGGCGACGGCGCTGCTCGCCGCCACCATCGTCAACGTCTCCCTCACCCCGCGGCACACGTATCGCGCGGTGTTCACCGACGTCACCGGGCTGGAGAAGGGCGACGACATCCGGGTGGCGGGGGTGCGGGTCGGCGAGGTCGAGGGCATCCGGATCAAGGACCGGACGCTGGCGGAGGTCACCTTCAGCGTCACCGAGGACCGTCCGCTGCTGCGCAGCACCGGCGCGGTCATCCGCTACCGGAACCTGGTCGGCCAGCGGTACATCGCGCTGACGGAGGGCGCGGGCGACGGCACGCGGATGCGGCCCGGCGGCCGTATCCCGCTGTCCAGGACCGAGCCCGCGCTGGACCTCAACGCGCTGCTGAACGGCTTCAAGCCGCTGTTCGCCGCGCTCAGCCCGAAGGACGTCAACCAGCTCGCCACCGAGATCATCAAGACGCTGCAGGGCGAAGGCGGCACGGTCAACAGCCTGCTCGCGCACACCGCTTCGCTCACCACGACGCTCGCGGGGCGCGACCAGCTGATCGGCTCCGTGATCGACAACCTCAACACCGTGCTGGAGACGCTGGACAAGCGCGGCGCCCGGTTCTCGGGGCTGCTCAAGCAGCTGCGGCGGGTGATCTCCGGTCTGTCGGCCGACCGCAAGCCCATCGGGGACTCACTGGGGAGCATCGGCGATCTGACGGATGCCACCTCGGGACTGTTGAAGGACGCCCGTCCGCCGCTGAAGGTCGACATCGCCGAGCTGACCGATCTCACCGGAACGCTGAACAAGAACGAGAAGACCGTGGAGGGCGTCCTGAAGCGGCTGCCGAACAAGCTGAACGAGCTGACGGGGACGGCGTCCTACGGCTCGTGGTTCAACTTCTACCTCTGCGACTTCGACGGCCGGGTCGTCCTGCCGAAGACGAAGCAGGTACTCACTCCCGAGCTCCATGTGGCGAGGGCGAGGTGCGGCGGATGACGAAGCGCGTCCTCCGGCGCCGGAGCCGCCGACCCGAACCGTTGGTGAAGGTACGGATCCTGCCGCCGAAGCTGCCGAAGCTGCCGACGATACGGCTCCTTCCGCGCAGGGCCCCGCGACGCCGACGCCCGGAACCGCTGGTGAAGGTCCGTATCCTCCCGCCGAAGCTGCCGAGGATACGGCTGCCACGGCGCCCGCGCCTCACCCCGTTCCGTGAGCGCAACCCGGTGGTGATCGGCGCCGTCGGCCTCACGGTCCTCACTCTGCTGACCGTCGCCGCGTTCAACGCCGACAGCCTTCCGCTGATCGGCGACGGCGAGACCTACAGCGCCGCCTTCGCGGAGGCGGGCGGGCTCAAGCCGGGCGACGAGGTGCGGATCGCCGGGGTCAAGGTCGGCAAGGTCGAGGAGGTCGACCTGGACGGTGACCACGTCAAAGTCACCTTCAAGGTCAAGGGCGATCCGCAGTTCGGCACCTCGACCGGCGCGTCGATCCGGGTCAAGACGATCCTCGGCGCCAAGTACCTCGCCCTGCACCCGAAGGGGCCGGGGCAGCTGGAACCCGGGAGCGAGATCCCGCTGGGGCGGACGGTACCGGCGTACGACGTCGTGCAGGCGTTCAGCGATCTGACCACCACCACCGAGAAGGTCGACACCGATCAGCTGGCGACCGCCCTCGACACCATTTCCAGCACTTTCCAGGACTCGCCCGCCGAGGTCCGGGCGTCCGTCAAGGGCCTGTCCAGGATCTCGAGGACGGTGGCCTCGCGCGACAAGGCGCTGCGCGGGCTCCTCAAGCACGCCAACGGCGTCACCGGGGTCCTGGCGGAGCATTCCAAGGACTTCACGGCCCTCGTCGAGGACGGCGATCAGCTGTTCAAGGAGATCAGCAAACGACGCAAGGCGATCCACGCCCTGCTCAAGAGCTCGGCCGCGCTCGGCATCCAGCTCTCCGGTCTGGTCGAGGACAACGACAAGGAGATCGGCCCGGCGCTCAAGGGTCTGAACCGCGTGGTCGGGATGCTCGAACGCAATCAGTCGAGTCTCGACCGGAGCGTCAAGCTGCTCGCGCCCTATGTGCGGGTCTTCACCAACACCCTCGGCAACGGCCGCTGGTTCGACAGCTACATCCAGAACCTGGTCGCCGCTCCGGTGACGCCACGGACGGGAGGCTCGTGATGACGTCACGTCTGCTGCACCGCAGTTCCCCTCTGATCCTTCTCCCCGTCCTGGCGCTCGTCGCCACACTCACCTTCGTGCTGTGGCCGCGCTCCGGGACCGTAGGCGTCACCGCGTACTTCCCGCGCACCGTCGGCATCTACCCCGGCTCGGACGTCCGCGTCCTCGGCGTCCGGATCGGCGAGGTCAAGAAGATCACGCCGGAGGGCGACCGGGTGCGGGTGGAACTGGCGTACGACGAGGGGCGCAAGGTCCCCGCGAGCGCCCGGGCCGCGATCATCAACTCCTCGGTGGTCAGCGACCGTTACGTTCAGCTGCTGCCCGTCTACCGGAAGGGTCCGGTGCTGCGGGACGGCGCTGTCATCCCCGAGACACGTACCGCCGTACCGGTCGAGCTGGACCGGATCTTCGACAGCCTGCACACGACGTCCGAGGCGCTCGGCCCGAAGGGCGCCAACAAGGACGGCTCGCTGTCGCGGCTGCTCGGGGTGAGCGCCGACAACCTCGAGGGGCAGGGCACCAACCTCAACCAGACGGTCGAGGACCTCTCGCAGGCGGTCACCACGCTGTCGGACGGCCGCGGTGACCTGTTCGCAACGGTAGGAAATCTGCAGGTGTTCACGGCCGCGCTGGCGGCCGACGACAAGAGCGTGCGGTCGTTCAACGGCAGCCTCGCCAAGGTGGCGAAGCAGCTGGCCGGGGAGCGCGAAGATCTCGCGGCGGCACTCAAGAATCTGGGGACGGCGCTCGGTGACGTGTCCGACTTCGTGAAGAAGAACAAGAAGTCGCTGACCTCGAACGTGCGGGGCCTCAGCAAGGTCACCAAGGTGCTCGTCACCCAACAGGCCGCGTTGAAGGAGCTGTTGGAGGTCGCGCCCACCGGTCTGTCGAATCTGCAGAACGCCTACAACGCGTCCGCGGGCACCCTCGACACCCGCAACAATCCCGACCGGCCGCAGGATCCCGCGTCGCTGCTGTGCTCCGTACTGAAGACGACCGGCGACGAGGGCGGGAAGAACCCCGACTGCCAGGAGCTGCGGAAGCTCTTCGACTCGCTGCCGAAGCTGCCGAAGGCGACGGCGGTGCCGAGCACCGGGACCGTCGACAGGACGCTCGGCGGAATCCTGGGGGCGAGCGCATGAGCGGGCTGCGCAAGGGCGGGGCGATCGCCTGGGCGGCCGTCGGTTCGCTGCTGCTGTCCGGCTGCGAGTTCAACGGCTGGTACGACGTCCAGCTGCCCGGGGGCGCCGCGGCGGACGGCCACGCGTACCGGGTGACCGTCGAGTTCCGCGACGTGCTCGATCTGGTGCCGCAGTCGGCCGTGAAGGTCAACAACGTCACCGTGGGCGCGGTGGAGAAGGTGCAGCTGGACGGCTGGCACGCGCGGGTACGGCTGCGGGTGGCCGACTCGGTGAAGCTGCCCGGCAACGCGATCGCCGAGCTGCGCCAGACCAGCATGCTCGGCGAGAAGTACGTGGCACTGTCCGCTCCGCCGGACACCGCCGCCGTGGGCCGGCTCCGCGACGGCGACCGGATCCCGCTGTCCCGCAGCGGTCGCAACCCCGAGATCGAGGAGGTTCTCTCGGCCCTGTCCGCGCTCCTCAACGGCGGCGGGGTGGCCCAGCTCAAGACGATCACGGTGGAGCTGAACAAGGCCCTCGCAGGCCGGGAGAGCCGGGTCAAGTCGCTGCTCAAGGAGCTGGACACCTTCCTCGGCGGTCTGGACGAGCAGCGGGGGAACATCGTCCGCGCACTCAAGGGCATCGACCGACTGGCCAAGCGGCTCGGCAAGGAGAAGAAGACGATCGCCCAGGCCGTCGACACGATGCCGCCGGCGCTGAAGGTCCTCGCCGACCAGCGGCGCGATCTGACGGGGATGCTCACCGCCCTGTCGAAGCTCGGCAAGACCGGCACCCGGGTGGTGACCGCCTCGCGGGACGACACCGTCGCCAACCTCAAACAGCTCCGGCCCATCCTGCGCCAGCTGAACAAGGCGGGCGACGATCTGCCCAACTCCCTCGAACTGCTCACCACTTACCCGTTCCCGCGCAACGCGGCGGACGCCATCAAGGGCGACTACGTCAACCTCAAGGTGACCGCGGACCTGGATCTGTCGAGCCTCTACGGCAACCTCGCCGACAAGCCGGGCGGAACCGGCAAGGGAAGCGGGGGCGACAGCAAGCCCGGTACCCCGGACCTTCCCTCGCTCCCGGACCTGCCGGCCGTGCCGACCCCGACGGCGCTCCCGAGCGCCCCGGACCTGCCGGACCCACCCACCACCCCCTCGGCCCCCTCCGGCGGTGGTCCGCTGTGCCCGCCGGTGTGCACCAGCCGCTACACCACCGGCCGGGGTGTGCCCCCGGGAATCGACCTCGCGCTCGCCGAGCTCATGCTGAAGGGGATACAGCCGTGATCACCCGTACGGTCAAGGCCCAGTTGCTCGCCTTCGCCACCGTCACCGCCGTCGGCGTGTCGTACGTCGGCGCGACGTACACGGGCCTGGTGGACGGCCTCCTCGGCCGCGGCTACACCGTCCAGGCCGACTTCGCCGACTCCGGGGGTATCTTCCCGGGCGCCGAGGTGACGTATCGCGGGGTGCCGGTGGGCCGCGTCGGCGCGCTGCGGCTGTCCGGCTCCGACGGCGTCTCGGTCCCCCTCGACCTCAAGGACGGCGGGCCGCGCATCCCGGCGGACACCCTCGCGGTGGTGGGGAACCGTTCGGCGGTGGGCGAGCAGTACGTGGATCTGCAGCCGCGCCGGTCGGGTGGCCCGTATCTGCTCGACGGCGCTTCGATTCCCCGTTCCCGCACACGGGTGCCGCTGCCCACCACGGATCTCGTCCTCAGCCTGGACCGGCTGGTCAACTCGGTCGGCAAGGACGATCTGCGGGTCAGCGTCGACGAGTTGGGCAAGGCGTTCTCGGGTACCGGGCCGCGGCTGAGCCGGCTGGTGGATTCGGGCAACGCGCTCGTCGAGTCCGCTTCCGACTCGCTCCCTCAGACCATCTCGCTGATCGAGGACTCGCGGAAGGTCCTCAAGACGCAGGCCGACGAGGGTTCGTCGATCAAGTCGTTCTCGCGTGATCTGGCGTCCCTCAGCGCGGAGCTGAGGTCGAGCGACGGGGACCTGCGCAAGCTGATCGGCAACGCGACGCCCGCCGCGCAGCAGGTGAACTCGCTGCTGAAGTCCACCGGGCCGCGCCTTTCGGTGCTGCTGGCCAATCTGATCAGCGGAGGCCAGGTCACGCTGGCCCGGCTGCCCGGCGTCGAACAGGCCCTGGTCACCTTCCCGGTGGTGGTCGCGGGCAGCTACACCGTCATCCCGGGCGACGGCACCACCCACTTCGGCCTGGTCGTCAACGCCGACGACCCGCCGCCCTGCACCCAGGGGTACGGGACGCGTCGGCGCGATCCGGCGGACACGAGCACGCGCCCGGCGAACACCGACGCGCGCTGCACGGCCCCGCGCGGCGGGACCACCTCGGTACGCGGCGCGCAGAACGCCCCCGGCGCGTCAAACGACCCCGAAGGCGCGCGAGGCGCTGCGTACGTGACGCCGTACGACCCGGAGACCGGCGCCGCCACGGGGCCGGACGGAACGCCCGTCGAGATCGGCTCGACGGGCGGCCAACAAACCCTGTTCGGAAAGGAGTCGTGGCAATGGCTGCTCGTCGGACCGATGGCATGAGGTGGAGCGTGGCCGCGATGGGCTGGAAGTCACTTGGGCGCCGCCGGGTGCTGTCGGCGGGGCTCGTCGTGGCGACGGTCCTGACGACGGCGCCGGCGATCTGGCTGAGCGTGCAGCTGTACGACCAGCATGAGGCGGAGCAGCGCCGTCAGGACATCCTGACGGCGGCGCGCCAGTCGGCGCTGAACTTCACCTCGCTCGACTACCGGCATTACCGCCAGGACAGCGGAAACGTGCTGAAGGGCGCCACCGGCGACTTCAAGAAGCAGTTCGCCGCGCAGACCGGGGAACTGACCAAGCTGGTCGCCCAGAACAAGTCGGTGTCCGAGGGGCAGGTGCTCGATGCGGGCATCGTCCGCTGCGACGACCACTCGGCCCGCGTCCTGGTGGTCGCCGACAGCAAGGTGACCAACACCGCCGTGCCCCAGGGGGAGGCCCGTACCTACCGGCTGCAGCTCGACCTCGTGCACCGCAGCGGCCGCTGGCTGACCTCCGACGTCGAGTTCGTCGGCTGACCACCCATCAGCACGATCAGTGAGGAGAAAGACCGTGGCGAACCCGATCTCCCGGGGCCGCGGCTCCGGCTCGCCCGCCCGCCGTACCTTGACCGCGGCCGCCCGCGCGGCGGCCAAGCGCGCGGAGAGCGTCACCCGCGATGCGGGGGACCGGGGGCGGACGGAGTCCGCCGCCGAGGCACCGTCGCACCCGAAGCGGCAGCAGCTCTCCGGAGGCACACCGGAACGGCAGCCTTCCGGAGGCACACCGGAACGGCAGCCCTCCGGACGCACCCTTCTCATCGAGGCCCCGGACGGCTGGGACGATCCGCCCGAGCCGTCGCCGGAGGCCTTCGCGGAGGATTTGCGGGAGGGCCAGGAGCCCGGCGCGGATGCGGCGACACGACGCCGGGGGCGCAGGCTCCTCGTCGCGGTGCTCGCCGTCGCGCTCGTCGCGGGCCTGGTCGCGGTCGCCGTACTGGGATGGCGGTACCGGGAAGGGCGGCAGGCGGAGCAGGCGCGGGGACAGGCGCTCGCGGCCGCACGGCAGGCGGCGCCCGTCGTGCTGTCGTACGACTACCGGCATGTGGACCAAGACTTCGCCGCCGCCCGCGCCCATCTCACAGGGCACTTCCGTGACGAGTACGCGAAGACCACGAAGACGGTGGTCGGGCCGACGGCCAAGAAGTACCGGGGGGTCGTGAAGGCCACGGTGGTGGAGCCGTCCGGGGGCGGCGCCCCGGCGGCCTCCGTGGTGTCGGCCTCGCCGGACAGGGCGGTGGTGCTGCTCTTCGTGAACCAGGTGACCAGGAGCACCCAGGTCTCGGGGTCCCGGGTGGATCTGAACCGGGTGCGGATGACGCTGTCCCGTACCTCCGAGGGCTGGAAGGTGAGCGCCGTCGACGCGCTCTGACCGGCCCGTGTTCGAGAGTGCCCCCGTGCATCCCGCACGGGGGCACTTTTTTGCGCGCGCTCTTGACAGTGCTCCCCACCCCCAGGCAATCTTCCATTAAGCAGAAACGAACTTCCGCAATACGGAATCTCGATCCAAGGGAAGGAGCGCCGACCCCCATGGGATTCGCAGACCAGCGCTTCAACGTCAACCTGTCGATCCTCTTCACGGAACTCCCGCTCCTGGAGCGCCCCGCGGCCGCCGCCGCGGCGGGCTTCACCGCGGTCGAGCTGTGGTGGCCCTGGGTCGACTCCCCCACTCCCGAGCAGTCCGAGCTCGACGCCCTCAAGAAGGCGATCGAGGACGCGGGCGTCCAGCTCACGGGCCTGAACTTCTACGCCGGACAGCTGCCCGGACCGGACCGGGGCGCATTGTCGATCCCCGGCGCGGAGTCGGAGCGGTTCCGCGCCAACATCGACGTGGCCGCCGACTTCGCCCAGTCCCTGGGCTGCACGGCGCTCAACGCGCTGTACGGCAACCGGGTCGAGGGCGTGGACCCGGCCGAGCAGGACGCGCTCGCGCTGGAGAACCTGGTCCTCGCGGCCCAGGCCGCGAGCCGGATCGGCGCGATCCTCCTGGTCGAGACCCTCAACCAGCCGGAGTCCCCGCGCTACCCGCTGGTGACCGCCCCGGCCGGCGTCGACGTCGTCGACAAGGTCAACGAGGCGACCGGCCTCGGCAACGCCAAGTTCCTCATGGATCTGTACCACCTGTCCATGAACGGCGAGGACCTGTCGTCGGTCATCGAGCAGTACGCGTCGAAGACCGGCCATGTGCAGATCGCCGACAACCCCGGCCGCGGCGCCCCGGGCACGGGCACGCTCCCGCTGGAGGACCTCCTCGACCAGCTTCGCAAGGCCGGTTACGCCGGCTGGGTCGGCCTGGAGTACAAGCCGGGCGACCGCCCGAGCGCAGAGGCCTTCGAGTGGCTGCCCGCCGAGGCCCGCGCCGCCCACTGAACTTCCTGACGCACCACAGTTTTGAGAGAGGCACCCTCATGAGCAATCTTCCCAAGGTGGCATGGATCGGTCTCGGCATCATGGGCTCCCCCATGTCGGAGAACCTGATCAAGGCCGGTTACGACGTCACCGGCTTCACGCTGGAGCAGGACAAGCTGCAGCGCCTGGCCGCCGCGGGCGGCACGGCCGCCGGCTCGATCGCCGAGGCCGTCCGTGACGCGGACGTGGTGATCACCATGGTGCCCGCGTCCCCGCACGTCGAGGCGATCGCGTACGGCCCCGAGGGCATCCTGGAGAACGCGAAGTCCGGCGCCCTGCTGATCGACATGTCCTCGATCACCCCGCAGACCTCCGTGGACCTCGCGAAGGCCGCCAAGGACAAGGGCATCCGCGTCCTCGACGCGCCCGTGTCCGGCGGCGAGGCGGGCGCCGTCGAGGCCGTGCTGTCGATCATGGTCGGTGGCGAGCGGGCGGACTTCGCCGAGGCGGAGCCGATCTTCGAGGCGCTCGGCAAGACCATCGTGCTGTGCGGTCCGCACGGCTCGGGCCAGACCGTGAAGGCGGCCAACCAGCTGATCGTCGCCGTGAACATCCAGGCGTGCGCCGAGGCCGTGGTCTTCCTGGAGAAGTCCGGCGTGGACCTGAAGGCCGCGCTCGACGTCCTGAACGGCGGCCTCGCGGGCTCCACCGTGCTGACGCGCAAGAAGGACAACTTCCTCAACCGCGACTTCAAGCCGGGCTTCCGCATCGACCTGCACCACAAGGACATGGGCATCGTCACGGACGCCGCCCGCAACGTCGGCGCCGCGCTGCCCGTCGGCGCCGTGGTCGCCCAGCTCGTCGCCAGCCTGCGTACGCAGGGCGACGGCGGCCTGGACCACTCCGCGCTGCTGCGCGCGGTCGAGCGCCTCTCCGGCGCACAGATCTGAGCCCGGGCCCGGCAGAGCCGGGCCCGCCCCAGTCCTCCGGGCGGCGCCGCCGCTGACACCTGTCCTGTCGCGCCCAAGCGGCGGCGCCGTCCGGAATCTCCTTCAACAAACTGTTGACGTCCAGATCGCCCCAAACCTAGGCTCCACTAAGCGGAAGGTCCACGAAGCGGAAGAAGCTTTCCGCTGACCCCGCTGCTCCCTCGCATGGAAGGTCCACGATGTCGAAGCGCGTGCTCACGACAGAGTCCGGCGCCCCGGTCGCCGACAACCAGAACTCAGCCTCCGCCGGCATCGGCGGCCCGCTCCTGCTCCAGGACCAGCAGCTTCTGGAGAAGCTCGCCCGGTTCAACCGCGAGCGCATTCCGGAGCGCGTGGTGCACGCCCGCGGATCCGGCGCGTACGGCTACTTCGAGGTCACCGACGACGTCACCGGCTTCACCCACGCCGACTTCCTGAACACGGTCGGCAAGCGCACCGAGGTCTTCCTGCGCTTCTCCACGGTGGCCGACAACCTCGGCGGCGCGGACGCGGTCCGCGACCCGCGCGGCTTCGCACTGAAGTTCTACACCGAAGAGGGCAACTACGACCTCGTCGGCAACAACACTCCGGTCTTCTTCATCAAGGACCCCATCAAGTTCCCCGACTTCATCCACTCCCAGAAGCGCGACCCGTTCACGGGCAAGCAGGAGCCGGACAACGTCTGGGACTTCTGGGCGCACGCCCCCGAGGCGACGCACCAGATCACCTGGCTGATGGGCGACCGCGGCATCCCGGCCTCGTACCGCCACATGAACGGCTACGGCTCGCACACCTACCAGTGGACGAACGCCGAGGGCGAGGCCTTCTTCGTCAAGTACCACTTCAAGACGAACCAGGGCGTCCGCAGCCTCTCCACCGAGCAGGCGCAGGAGATCGCGGGCAAGGACGCCAACTCGCACCAGACGGACCTGCTCCAGGCCATCGAGCGAGGCGTGAACCCGTCCTGGACGCTGTACGTCCAGCTCATGCCGGCGGCGGAAGCGGCGGACTACCGCTTCAACCCCTTCGACCTCACCAAGGTGTGGCCGCACAAGGACTACCCGCTGCAGCGCGTGGGCCGCCTGGTCCTAGACCGCAACCCCGACAACGTCTTCGCCGAGGTCGAGCAGGCCGCGTTCTCCCCGAACAACTTCGTTCCGGGCATCGGCCCCTCCCCCGACAAGATGCTCCAGGGCCGCCTGTTCGCCTACGCGGACGCGCACCGCTACCGTCTGGGCGTCAACCACACCCAGCTCGCGGTGAACGCCCCCAAGGCGACGGTCGCGAACAACTACGGCCGCGACGGCCTCATGGCGTCCAACGCCTACGGCCGCGACCGCAAGAACTACGAGCCGAACTCCTACGACGGCCCGGCCGAGACCGGCCGCCCGCTGTCGGCCCCGCTCGCGGTGAACGGCCACACCGGCACCCACGAGGCCCCGCTGCACACCAAGGACGACCACTTCTTCCAGGCGGGCGAGCTGTACCGGCTGATGTCGGCCGAGGAGCAGTCGCGTCTGATCGCGAACATCGCCGGCGGGCTCTCCCAGGTCTCCCGCGACGACGTGATCGAGAAGAACCTGGCACACTTCCACGCCGCCGACCCCGAGTACGGCAAGCGCGTGGAGGAGGCGGTCCTCGCCCTGCGCGAGGACTGAGCCTCAACTCCAGCCGCCCGCGACAGCGTTGGACCCGGATGAGGGGTGGTCCCACGCTGTCCGGGCAGGACCGGGACCGCGGCGGCATGCGAGCCAGTGCGGTGGTGAAGGTCTCGGGGCCTCCTTCTTGACCTGAGGGAAGGACGACCCCGTTCCGTCGCATCCGCCGCGGTCCCCGCCACACGGCACGATCAATGACTCCGTCCGGCGGCGCGAATGTCCTGTCGCGCCCAGCCTCGCGCTGTCGGACGGCCACAGGGCCCCCTCACCGACCGGAGCGTCGGGTACGGAAGGTTCGTACCCGGCGCTCCGTCATGTTCTCCGGGTGCGGACTGGGCCGTCGCACAGCAGCCTGAGGGCATGGACTATTCCAGCATCGTCGTGCACGCGCCGGGCCTGGACGGGTCGCGGCGGGTCACCGCGGGCGACGAGAGGCTCGGCATCGCCTTTCACCTCGCCGACGTCGTGAAGATCCTCCGCCGGGCCGACGTCGACCTCGACGAGATCGAGGTCGAGGAGAGCGACATCATCCAGTGGCAGGGCGGCGGCCCCGACGACTGGCCGGGGCTGAGGGAGTGAGAGCGCCCCAACGGTCTCCAGGCGTACACCACCGGGCGTAGACCGCCTACGGAACCCTCAAATCAAGCTCTGAACACGGCCCCGGGGGCTTCAACTCCGCCCGGATGAGGAACATTCTCGGCACACGGGGCCCGCCGACACGGGGGCGGCGGGCCCCGAACGGGGTACGGGGGAGCACCATGGTCAGGAGCGCGGCGGTCGGGCCTGAAGCCCAGACCGTCGCGCTGCTGCGCGTTCACCGGCGACGGGGAAGCCGGCTGCTAGTGACGACCGGCCGCACGCGGATCCTTCAGGAACGGCAGGGTGTGGCGCAGGAAGAGGTCGGGGCGTTCGTTGTACGGCTCGTGAGCCGTGGGGAGCCGTACACTCAACGTGTGTACGGGGAGCGCGCGTTGAGCGCGGCGGCCGTCCAGGAAGGCGGGGACGACCGGGTCCCGGCGT
Source organism: Streptomyces sp. NPDC048415 (assembly GCF_040651675.1). Lineage (NCBI taxonomy): Bacteria > Bacillati > Actinomycetota > Actinomycetes > Kitasatosporales > Streptomycetaceae > Streptomyces > Streptomyces sp. NPDC048415. The sequence goes on from NZ_JBEZKJ010000018.1 coordinate 47,193, forward strand.
CCCCACAGGAGCAGGATCGGGACGTCCAGGACGGCGGGATCGGCAAGGCCGTAGTCCGGGTCGGCGAAGCCGCGCCAGATGGCGCAGTGCACCGCCAGTCGCCGTTCGTCCCGGGGTAGTCGACGGGCTCGCGCGTACGTCGCCCGGGCGCTCGGCGTGCCGAGTCGGCCGAGGTAGGCGCGGGCCAGCAAGACGACCAGTCGGCGGGCACGGGCGGGACGGCCCATCACCTCGCGGCAGAACCAGCGGGTGAGTGCGCTGGGCCGGGTGAAGCCGGCCGGGTCGACGAGGACGAGCGCCGTGACCGACCCCGCGTGGCGGCCCTCGGCCAGACGACAGGCCACGTAACCGCCGACGCTGTTGCCGAGCACCGCGATCTCACGGACCCCCTGCTCCTCGGCGAGCGCCTCGAGGACCTTCTCCGCGGCCACCACCAGCCGCTCCGGAGTGACCAGTTGGGGGTCGGGCGCGGTGGAGTCGCCGTAGCCGGGCCAGTCGACGACGAACGTGCGGTGCCGTTCGGCCAGCGCGGGCAGGACGGCGTCGTAGTCGCGGCCGTCCCCGGGGTTGGCGTGCAGAAGCAGCAGCGCGGGGGCACCGGGCGCGCCGTGGCAGCGTACGGCAAGGTCGCCGAGGGGGGTGGGGACGGTCATCCGCATGGAGCGAGGATGCCGGGTGCGCGCCGTGTGTCAACAGGGTGCCTGGCAGGGGAACCCGTGTCACTGGTCCTCCGGCATGGGAAAGGGGCGGCTCTCCCCCCGGATGAGCCGCCCCTGGCTGAGAAGCGCGCGTATTAGACCGTCAGGTCAGACCTTGAGCGATCAGACCGCCAGGTCAGACCTTCACCGATCAGACCGCCAGGTCAGACCTTCAGCGATCAGACCTTGAGCGTCTTGATCGAGGTCGGCGCGTGACCCGGCTCCGTCGCGATCTCCTCGAACTCGACCACGTTGCTGATGTCGTTCGTCTTGCTCATCGCGATGTTGGTGACGCGCTCCAGGATCGCCTCGACGACGACCGGCACCTGGAATTCGGCGGCGAGCTTCTTGGCCTGCTCGAAGGCGGCGCCCAGTTCGGCCGGGTCGGTGACCCGGATCGCCTTGCAGCCGAGGCCCTCGACGACCTTGATGTGGTCGACGCCGTAGACGCCCAACTCCGGGGAGTTGATGTTCTCGAATTCCAGATTGACCTGGAAGTTGATGTCGAGACCGATCTGCGCCTGCCGGATCAGGCCCAGGTAGGCGTTGTTGACCAGGACATGGACGTACGGGATCCGGTGCTGGGCGCCGACGGCCAGTTCCTCGATCATGAACTGGAAGTCGTAGTCGCCGGAGAGCGCGACGACCTGGGCGTCCGGGTCGGCCTTGGCGACACCGAGTGCGGCCGGGATCGTCCAGCCGAGCGGGCCCGCCTGGCCGCAGTTGATCCAGTGCCGCGGCTTGAAGACGTGCAGCATCTGGGCGCCGGCGATCTGCGAGAGGCCGATGGTGGAGACGTAGCGGGTCTCCGGGCCGAAGGCCTTGTTCATCTCCTCGTAGACGCGCTGCGGCTTGATCGGGATGTCGTCGAAGTGCGTACGGCGCTGGAGAGTGGCCTTCCGCTCCTGCGCGGACGCGGCCCACACGGACCGGTCGGGGAGCTTGCCCGCGGCCTTCAGCTCCCGTGCCACCTCGACGAACAGCTCGAGAGCGGCCTTGGCGTCGGAGGCGATGCCGAAGTCGGGAGCGAAGATCTTGCCGATCTGGGTGGGCTCGATGTCGACGTGGACGAACTTGCGCCCGGCCGTGTAGACGTCCAGCTTGCCGGTGTGGCGGTTGGCCCAGCGGTTGCCGATGCCGAGGACGAAGTCGGACTCCAGGAAGGTCGCGTTGCCGTAGCGGTGCGAGGTCTGCAGGCCGACCATGCCGGCGTTCAGCTCGTGGTCGTCGGGCAGGATGCCCCAGCCCATCAGGGTCGGGACGACCGGAGTGCCCGTCAGCTCGGCGAACTCGGTGAGGAGTTCGGAGGCGTCGGCGTTGATGACACCGCCGCCGGCGACGATCAGGGGGCGCTCGGACTCGTTGAGGAGCGTGATCGCCTTCTCGACCTGGGCGCGGGTGGCGGCGGGCTTGTAGGTCTGGAGCGGCTCGTACGTCTCCGGGTCGAACTCGATCTCGGTGAGCTGGACGTCGATGGGCAGGTCGATGAGGACCGGGCCCGGACGGCCGGAGCGCATGAGGTGGAACGCCTGCTGGAAGACGCCGGGAACCTGCGCGGCCTCCAGCACCGTGACGGCCATCTTCGTCACCGGCTTGGCGATCGAGGCGATGTCGACGGCCTGGAAGTCCTCTTTGTGGATCACGGCGGTCGGGGCCTGGCCCGTGATGCACAGGATCGGGATCGAGTCGCCGATGGCGGAGTAGAGCCCGGTGATCATGTCGGTGCCGGCGGGGCCGGACGTGCCGATGCAGACGCCGATGTTTCCCGGGTGGGTCCGGGTGTAGCCCTCCGCCATGTGCGAGGCGCCCTCGACGTGCCGGGCGAGGGTGTGATTGATCCCGCCGGCGGCCTTGAGGGCCGCGTAGAACGGGTTGATCGCCGCGCCCGGGACGCCGAACGCGTTGCTGACGCCCTCGCGCTTGAGGATCTCGACTGCCGCGCGGGCAGCGGTCATACGAGCCATGGAGTACTCCTGCTTCGGCTGGCGGATTCGCGCTCCCGTCGCGCCCTGCGGAAGAGCTACAAAATTCCGTATTGCGGAAACTACTTTCTACTATCTGGAAGCAATGTAAGCGCCGGGTCGGAGGGCGTCAAGAGTTGGCCGGGCGGTGCACCCGGAGCTGCCTGTCGAACCGTTTCCCTGCCGCGAGCCCCCTCCCTGGAGGACTATGGACACGCTGTCCCGACGGACGTCCCTGGAGTGGGCCATGGCCGAGAGCGTGCCGGTGCGGTGTCCGGTCTGCCGTCGCGAGCATCTCTACGCGGCGCCGTCCTATCCGTGTGCGTGCGGCGCGCCCGTGACGCCCCCGCTCGACCGCCTCGCGGATCCGTCGCCCGTCACCCACCGCGTCTGGGACGAGGACTGGGCCACGGTCCGCTGTGGGGCGTGCGGCCGCGACGGCCAGTGGCCGCACCCCGAGCTGGGATGCTCCTGCGGGACGACACTGCGGATTCCGGTACGCGGGGTTCGGCGACCCCAGCGCGCGGGTCTCGCGCCCGGCACGGCCCCCGAACCCCGCGCACGGACCCGCCCGCACACGCCCGACGGTCCGGACGGAGGCGAGGAGCGGATCCCGGACCGTGGCAGCTCACCCCAGGACACCGCCCGGCGGCCGCGCAACAGGGCGGCCGCACCCCGCCCGGCGTTCCAGCCGGTCGCCATCCGTACCGCCCGGGACGCGGTCACGGCGGCCGCGCTGTACCTGCGCTGGCTGGGTTACCGCGAGATCCGGCGGGCCGACCAGCGGCCGCCGTCCGGGATCGGGCTCGCCGCGCGCGGCATCCTGGCCCAGGTGGACCCCACCGTGCGCCCCGCCTCACTGCGCGATGTTGAGTGTCTGTGGCTGACGGCCATGACGGAGTCGGCGGGCTGTGTGTACTTCTCCCTCGCGGGGTACGCCGACGACGCCCGCGCCTGTGCCGACACCCTCGGCGTCCCCCTCTTCGTGCTCGACCTCACGGGCACGCCGCAACCGGTGAACAGCCCGGCCGACGAACTCATCGCCGTCACGGGCTGAGCACCTTCCCGAAGGTCAGTCGGCGTGGGTCTCCCGCAGTTCGATCTTCCGCACCTTCCCGGACACGGTCATGGGAAAGGCCTCCAGGATCCGCAGCCGGCTGGGAATCTTGTAGTGCGCCAGCCGCCCCTCGCAGAAGGCGCGCAGCTCCTCCAGTGTCAGCGGGTCGGCCGGGTCCCGGGAGATGACGCAGGCGAGCACCTCCTCGCCGTAGCGCTCGTGGGGCACGCCGACCACCTGGACGTCGGCGATCTTCGGGTGGGCGTACAGGAATTCCTCGATCTCGCGCGGGTAGATGTTCTCGCCGCCCCGGATGATCATGTCCTTGATCCGCCCGACGATCTCGACGTAGCCGTCCTCGCGCATCACGGCCAGGTCCCCGGTGTGCATCCACCGTCCGGCGTCGACGGCCTCGGCGGTCTTCTCGGGTTCGTTCCAGTAGCCGAGCATCACGCTGTAGCCGCGGGTGCACAGCTCACCGGGGGTGCCGCGGGGCACGGTCACTCCGTCCACCGGGTCGACGACCTTCACCTCGAGGTGCGGGAGGACCCGGCCGACGGTGCCGGTGCGGTGTTCCAGGTCGTCGTCCCGGCGGGTCTGCAGGGAGACGGGCGAGGTCTCGGTCATGCCGTAGCAGATGGAGACCTCCGCCATGTGCATCTCGGCGACCACCCGCTTCATCACCTCGACCGGGCAGGGCGAGCCCGCCATGATGCCCGTCCGCAGCGAGGACAGGTCGTAGGTGGCGAAGTCGGGGAGGTTCAACTCCGCGATGAACATCGTCGGTACGCCGTACAGCGAGGTGCATCGCTCGTCCTGGACCGCGCGGAGCGTCGCCGCCGGGTCGAAGGACGGCGCGGGGATGACCATGCACGCGCCGTGCGAGGTCGCCGCGAGGTTTCCCATCACCATGCCGAAACAGTGATAAAAGGGCACGGGGATACAGATCCGGTCCTGCCCCGTGTAGCTGACCAACTCCCCCACGAAATACCCGTTGTTGAGGATGTTGTGGTGGGAGAGGGTGGCTCCCTTGGGGAAGCCCGTGGTCCCCGAGGTGTACTGGATGTTGATCGGGTCGTCGCAGGACAGCTCGCTCCCGCGGGTGTGGAAGTCCTCGTACAGGTCCGGGGTTCCGCGCCGGACCAGCGCGTCCCAGCTCGGGTCGCCGATGTACACGGTCTGCCGCAACTGCGGGCAGTTTCCCCGTACTTGCTCGACCATCGCCCGGTAGTCGCTCGTCTTGTGGCTCAGGGAGGCGAAGAGCAGCGAGATGCCGGCCTGCTTGAGGACGTACTCGACCTCGTGGGTGCGGTAGGCCGGGTTGATGTTCACCATGACCACGCCGATACGGGCGGTGGCGTACTGGACGAGCACCCACTCCGGACAGTTGACCGCCCAGATGCCCACCCGGTCGCCCTTGGCGATACCGGTCGCGAGCAGCGCGTACGCCAACCGGTCGACGTCGGCGGCGAACTGGGCGTAGGTCCAGCGCCGTCCGGAGGGCACGTCGACGAGCGCCTCCCGGTCCGGCCAGGCCGCGACCGCACGGTCCAGGTTCGCTCCGATCGTGTCCCCGAGCAGGGTCGTCCCGCTCGTCCCGTGCGCGTACGACAGTCCAGTCACCGGAAGTCCTCCTCGCGGTACTCGGCGTCCGAGCCCGCGGCCGTGGCCTCGCGCAGCTCGATTCGGCGGATCTTGCCGGAGACGGTCTTGGGGAGTTCGCCGAACTCCAGACGGCGGATGCGCTTGTAGGGCGCGAGGACCGTGCGCGCGTGCTCGAAGAGCACCTTGGCGGTGTCGGGGCCCGGCTCGTATCCCGCCGCGAGGACGATGTACGCCTTGGGAACGGCGAGCCGGAGTTCGTCGGGGGCCGGGACGACGGCCGCCTCCGCGACCGCCTCGTGCTCCAGGAGCGCGCTCTCCAGCTCGAAGGGCGAGATCTTGTAGTCGCTGGCCTTGAACACGTCGTCGGCGCGGCCCACATAGGTGATGTAGCCGTCGGCGTCGCGGGAGCCGATGTCGCCGGTGCGGTAGTAGCCGCCCGCCATGGCCTCGGCGGTGCGGTCCGGGTCGCCGTGGTAGCCGGTCATCAGGCCGACCGGACCGGTGGAGAGGTCCAGGGAGATCTCGCCCTCCTGGGCGCCCGGCGCACCTGAGACCGGGTCGAGCAGTTCGACGCGGAAGCCGGGGCTGGGCCGCCCCATGGAGCCGGTCTTGAGCGGCTGCCCCGGGCTGTTGGAGACCTGGACGGCCGTCTCGGTCTGCCCGAAGCCGTCCCGGATGGTGACGCCCCAGGAGCGCCGCACCTGCTCGATGACCTCGGGGTTGAGGGGCTCCCCCGCGGCGACGGCCTCGCGTGGCGGAGTCCGCAGCTGGGTCAGGTCGGCCTGGATGAGCATCCGCCACACGGTGGGCGGGGCGCAGAACGTCGTCACGCCCGCCCGGTCCATCTCGGCCATCAGCCGGCCCGCGTCGAAGCGGGTGTAGTTGTGGATGAAGACGGTCGCCTCCGCGTTCCAGGGCGCGAAGAGGTTGGACCAGGCGTGCTTGGCCCAGCCGGGCGAGGAGATGTTCAGGTGTACGTCGCCGGGCTTGAGCCCGATCCAGTACATCGTCGCCAGGTGGCCGATCGGGTAGGAGACGTGGGTGTGTTCCACCAGCTTGGGGTGGGCGGTCGTGCCCGAGGTGAAGTAGAGCATCAGCGGGTCGTCCGCGTGGGTGTGACCGGCGGGCTCGAAGGCGGCGTCCGCGGAGTCCGCGTCCTCGTACGAGTGCCAGCCGGGCCGCGAGCCGCCGACCGTGATCCGGGTGTAGCGGCCGGGCACCTCGTCGAACTTCCCGGCGTCCTCGGTGCGGACGACGACATGCCGCACGCGGCCGCGCTCGACGCGGTCGAGCAGGTCGGCGGCGCCCAGCAGCGGGGTCGCCGGGATGACGACGGCGCGCAGTTTCATCGCGGCGAGGGCCGTCTCCCACAGTTCGACCTGGTTGCCGAGCATGACCAGGACGCGGTCCTCGGCGCCCACGCCCCGCGCGCGCAGCCAGTTGGCCACCCGGTCGGAGCGCGCGGACATCTCGGCGAAGGAGACCTCTGTGCGTTCCCCGTCCTCCTCCACGATGTGCAGGGCGGTGCGGTCGTTGCCCTCCGCAATGACGTCGAACCAGTCGAGTGCCCAGTTGAAGTACTCCGGGCGGGGCCAGCCGAAGCCCTCGTAGGCCGTCGTGTAGTCCTCGCGGTGCGCCAGCAGGAAGTTCCGCGCCGCGCGGAACTCGTCCGTCGCGCCCGTCGTCACCGTCATGTGTCCTCCTCGTTGCCGGACCGCCGCATAACATCCTGTATTCGTGATGCAGGTCCCACCACCCCCGAACGGGGGTGCGCCGCGACGAGGGGGCGAACAGGTGGCAGCAGACGCAGCCGATGCAGTGGAGATGCGTGGTGCGCTGGTACGGCTGCGGCGCGCGACGGGGCTGCCGGTCGCCTTCGGCGGCCTGGTCGAGTCCCCGGGCCGGCACGTACGCATCAGCGAACTCAGCGGTACGGCGACGCCCGCGCTCAGCGCGCTCGCGGTGTCCTCGGGCAACGGCCTGGGCGGCAAGGCGGTGGCGCTCGGCCGGCCCTGCGCCGTGACCGACTACTCCGCCTCACGGCAGATCAGCCACGAGTACGACATGGCGGTCGCCACCGAGGGACTGTGTTCGGTCGTCGCGGTCCCCGTCGTCGTACGCCGCCGGGTGCGCGGTGTGCTGTACGGCGCCCTGCGGACGGCCCAGCCCCTGGGCGACCGCACGCTCGGCGCGGCCGTCGCGGCGGCCCGGGACGTGGAGCAGGCGCTCGTCGTACGGGACGAGGCGCGCGACCTGCTCGCCGTCTGGCGGGAGCCGGGGCCGGCGGGGGCGGGCGCCGCATGGGAGGAGGTGCGCGAGGCGCACGGGGCGCTGCGGGCGCTGGTCCCGCGGATCGTCGACCCGGCGCTGCGGGCCGAACTCCTCGCCGTGTGCGGGCGGTTGGCCGACGCGGGGCCCGGCCCCGGCGCGCGCCACGTCCAGCTCGCGCCGCGTGAGGTCGACGTCCTCGCGTGCGTCGCGACGGGGGCGACCAACGCGGTCGCCGCGCAGCGGCTGGGCCTTCGTACGGAGACCGTCAAGGGGTACCTGCGGTCGGCGATGCGCAAGCTCGGCGCGCACACACGACTGGAGGCGGTCGTCGCCGCACGCCGGGCCGGGGTGCTGCCGTAGGGCCGCCACCCTTGGCGTTTTTCATTCAATCTGCGGTGCCTTGAAATGACCTATGCGGAGCTCCTGTTATTTCCCTCACCACCCCGACAGTCCGAAATTCAAAGAGACATTGCCTAATATTGGCCCGAACACGACACACGAGGGGAGCGGTGACCGTGCCAGGGGACTTCAAGGAACCTGCGAGACCCCGCCCCGACCTGGTCATCGGCCGGGAGGAGCTCTTCGCGGACGCGCGTGAGCAGCTCCTGGGCGGGGGCAGTGTGCTCGTGCACGGCCCCGCCGGAATAGGAAAGTCGACCGTCCTGCGGGCGCTGGCCGGGGAATGCGCCGAAACAGCACGGACCGTGTTGCGGTGCTCGGCCACCGAGTCCGAATCACATCTCCCCTTCCTCGCGCTGGCCGACCTCCTCGGCCTGGTCGCCGACGAGGTCTCCGACCGGCTCCCCGCCCCGCAGCGCACCGCACTGGAATCGGCCCTCACCGGACGCGGCGAATCCACCCTGCAGCGCGATGGACTGGCGCTGCGGCTCGCCGTGCTGTCCGTGTTCCGCGCCCTGGCCGCCCAGGGCCCGGTGCTGATCGTCGCCGACGACCTGCAGTGGCTCGACCCGGCCAGCGCCGAGCTGCTCGGCTTCGCCGCCCGCCGCCTCGGCGGCATGCCCGTACGGATGCTGTGCGCCGTACGCACCGACACCGAACCCGGGGACCAACAGCACGACCGCTATCTACGGGTCTCCCCACCGGAAACCCTGGCCGTGCGCATCAACCCGCTCTCCCGAGCCCAGATCGCCGAACTCCTCGGCCACCGGGGCTACACCGGCCTGCCCCGCTCCACCGTGCGGGACATCCACCGCACCAGCGGCGGCAATCCCCTCTTCGCACTGGAGCTGGGCCGCGCCCTCGCCGAGTCCCCGACTCCGCCGAGCCCGGGCGATCCGCTCCCGGTGCCCACCTCGCTGCGCGCGCTCGTCCTCAGCCGTCTGCAGATGCTGTCCGCCGAGGCCCGCCGCACCCTGCTGGTGGCGAGCGCGGGGGCCCGCCCGACGCTGACGCTGCTGCACGCAGCGGGCCGGGCGAACGCCGAGGCGGAGACCGCCTCGGCCGCGGCGCTCGGTCTCCTTGCCACCGAACGCGAGACACCGGGCATCCGCTTCGCGCACCCCCTCGTCTCCGCCGCCCTGTACGCGGAGGCGAGCGCGCAGGAGCGGCGCGCCGCCCACGCCGCGCTGTCCACCGCCGCCTCCGACCCCATCGAACGGGCCCGGCATCTCGCCCTGGCCACCACCGGCACGGACCCTCAGGTCGCCGCCCGTCTCGGCGAGGCCGCTGCCGCCGCCCGTGACCGCGGCGCGCCCTCCGTCGCCGCGGGGCTCGGGCTGCTCGCGGCCCGGCACACCCCGGCCGACGCCGAGCCGGGCCCCGACGAACGGCGGCTGCGGGCCGCCGAGGACGCGCTGACGGCCGGGGAGACCGACCTCGCGCGGGACATCGCGCGTCAGGTGCTCGCCCGGGCCACCGAGCCCACGGACCGGGTGCGGGCCTGGATGGTCGTCGTCGACGCCGCCGGGCAGGCCATGGCCGAGATCGACGCGGTCTTCCCGCAGGCGCTCGAGGACGCCGGCGACGACCCCGGGCTGCTCGCCCTCGTCCGTTACCAACTCGCCTGGCGGGCCCTGCTCATGGAGGGCGAGATGGCCAAGGCCCGCGAGGAGGCGGCCAGTGCCGCGCGGCTCGCGGCCCGCGCCGGGGACCGGCCCACCGAACTCCTCGCGCTGGGCTTCCAGGCACAGATGGAGACCCTGATGGGGCACCCGGACGCGCCGGCGACCATCCAGCGGGCGATGCGCGAGCCGCAGGATCCCCGGGTGGCCTGCGACCACAACGGCGCCGGCGCCGCCCGTTTCCGCTGGCTCATCATGGGCGACCAGCTCACCGAGGCCCGCACCACCATCACCGCGCTGCTGCGCGAGGTGCAGCGGCGCGGAATGGTGGAGAGCGAGATGCACTTCCTGCGCGGGCTCGCCGAGACGGAGCTGCGATCCGGGCACTGCGGGCGGGCTCTGGACCTGGCCCGGGAGAGCCTGCGGCTGGCGCGCGACACGGGGATCGGCGAGGCGGCCACCGCCATGTTCACCTCGCTCGCCGAGGCGGCGGGCGGCGACGTGGACCGCGCGCTCGCGCTCGCCCGCGAGGCCGTCGACCGCGCCGAGGAGGACGGCGACCTGGTCTACCTCTCCCGCGCCCTGGGCGCCCTCGGCCACGCCCAGCTGGTCGCCGGGGACGCGGCGGCGGCCGTCCGCTCGCTGCGGCAGGTACGGGAACTGGAGGAGGGGCTCGGCGTCGTCGATCCCGCCCGCGGCCGCTGGCACGGCGACCTAGCCGAGGCGCTGGTGCGGATCGGCGAGCCGGTGGAGGCGCAGGACGTCATCGACGTCACCCGGGCGCGGGCGCTGCGACTCGAACGCGAGAGCGTGCTCGCCGTCCTTGACCGCGCCGAGGCCCTGGTACGCGCCGCACGCGGCGAACAGGGCCCCGCCGAAAGGCAATTGGCCTCCGCGCAGGATCGCCTCGGCAAGCTGGGCTACGGCCTCGAGGAAGCCCGCGCCGCGTACGCCCTCGCCGGTCTGCGCACCCACCGCCCCGGCCCCACCTCGTACGACGAGGCGGCCCGCCTCTTCCGCCGCTGCCGCGCCCTGCCCTGGCTCCGCCAGGTCGAGACCGCCGCCACCGCCCACGCGGCCGCCCCGCCCCTTGCCTCCACCGCCCTGGACACCCTCGCCGCGACCGAACGCCAGGTCGCCGCCCTCGTCATGGAGGGCGCCACCAACCGAGAGATCGCCGCGCGCCTCTTCATCAGCGTGAAGACGGTGGAGGCGACACTCACACGGGTGTACCGCAAGCTGGGCATTCGCTCGCGGGTGGACATCGTGCGGTTGGCGGCGGACCGCAGGACGAGTTGAGCCCGAACGAGGGAAAACAGCCCGTCCGGCGTTTGAGGACGAGCGCGGAGCGCGATACGGGGGTCCGGAGGCGGAGCCCCCAGGACGGGACCAACCGGGCGGCACGATAAGCCAAACCACGTCCCCCGCAGCCAAGGGTTTTCCCTCCCCGTCACCCGGTAGGGGGTTCCCTCATTGGGAAGAGAGGCCACACGCCATAACGTGTGGATGTGCCGCTCGCTCGGGCACACGGCGCCTCATCCACAGGCGTCGTGCCTCACCCCCCACACCCGCGCGTCCCCCCACCGGCAAACCTCTGAGGAGACCCATGTTCGGGCTCAACCGCGCCAAGAAGTCCGCCGCCGTCTGTATGGCGACCGCTGCCGCCGCCGCGACCGCACTGCTCGGCGCCCCCTCCGCCGTAGCCGCGCCGGAGCCGATCGTCGGCGGTACGACGACCACGACGACCGCGTACCCGTTCATGATGCAGATCACGGACGCCTCCCAGAACCAGTTCTGCGGTGGCACGCTGGTCGCCGCCAACAAGGTCGTCACCGCCGCCCACTGCATGGCCGGCGAGACCACCAGCAGCGTCCGAGTGGTCGGCGGCAGAACGTACCTGAACGGCACGAACGGCACCGTCAGCAAGGTCAGCAAGATCTGGGTCAACCCCGACTACACGGACGCCAGCAAAGGCGACGACGTGGCCGTACTGACGCTGTCGACGTCGATGCCGTACACCACGGCGAAGTACGTCTCCTCCTCGGACACCAGCGTGTACGCGACCGGCACCACCGCCCGCATCGTCGGCTGGGGCACCACCTCCGAGAGCGGCAGCTCCTCCAACCAGCTGCGTACCGCGACCGTCCCGATCGTCTCCGACTCCAGCTGCAAGAGCTCCTACGGCCCCGACTACGTGGCCAGCGACATGGTGTGCGCCGGCTACACCTCCGGCGGCGTCGACACCTGCCAGGGCGACAGCGGCGGCCCGCTGCTCATCGGCGGCGTCCTGGCGGGCATCACCTCCTGGGGCGAGGGCTGCGCGGAAGCCGGCTACCCGGGCGTCTACTCCCGTCTGACGACCTTCTCCAGCCTGGTGACCGCGCAGGTCAACTCGTAGGCCTCCATGAACTCCTGAGTATCCCTCAGGTGAATACCAGGGGGCGTTGCGGGCCACCACGAGCGGCCCGCAGCGCCCCCTATCCACCCCCACCCCTACTTGTCGGCGGTCAGCTTCCCCGCGCTGCCCCAACTGTCCGCCGGCACCTCGTGGATCCACACCTGGACGCTCTCGGCCGGGATCTGGTACGCGTCGACGAAGGCGTCGGTGACGCGCTTGACGAGGTCCCGCTTGAGCTCGACATCGCGCGGACCCTGCTGGACGGTGACGATGGGCATGACTGAACTCCCTTGTCCGTAGCGGCTCTTGCCGCTCCTCGAGTACGGGAACAGTTCATCGTGCGGGGCGTCACCGACCAAGAAGCATCCCGCGATCGCGGCGATCAGCCTTCGTGATCGCCGCAAGCCGTACGCAGGGCGTCCAGGTGAGCCGTCGGCGACAGGTCATGCACGGCGAGGCCCGTGGTGAGCGCGAGGCCGGGCGCCCGGAACGGCACGAAGGCGACCAGGGGTGTACGCAGGATGCGCGCGTGGGAGGCGTAGACGACCGTCCACAGTGGCCGGGCGCCGATGGTCGCCAGAGTGTCCTGCAGGGAGCCGCTCACCGGCCCGGGCAGCGGCTCGAACCCCGCCTCGTGGCACGCCCCGATGACCAGGTCGACCAGCGCGGGGTTGGTACGGCGGGCGGTGATGCTCAGCGGCAGCCCGGCCAGCTCGTCGAGGGCGACCTCGTCCCGCGCGGCCAGCGGGTGCCCGGCTGGCAGGGCGGCCACCAGGGGGTCGGGCCACAGCGGCAGCACACGTACACCCCGTACCCGCTCTTCGGCCGTCGCGCCGCGCACGAACGCCGCGTCGAGCCGCCCGTCCGCGACGCGGGCGAGCCTCTCTTTTGCCGGCAGCGAGACCAGCTCGACCTGGACGCCCGGTTCGCGCTCGGCGAAGGCGGCGAGCACCCGGTCGAGATGTTCTCCGAGACCGGTACTGGTGCCGAGCCGCAGCACCGGGGCGGGCGCGACGGCCGCGCGTGCCCGGTCCGCCGCCGCCAGCACCGCCCGCGCCTCGGGCAGCAGCCGCTCCCCCGCGCCGGTGAGCCTCACATGACGCGGCGAACGGTCGAACAGCTCGGCACCCAACTCCCGCTCCAGACGCTGGATTTGCTGACTGACCGCGGATTGCACGATGTGCAGCCGCTCCGCCGCCCGCCCGAAGTGCAGCTCCTCGGCGACCGTGACGAAATAGCTGAGCTGCCGCAGTTCCATGTCGTGGACCCTAGAGCGCCCTGAGGGCCGCCTGTTTGAATGGGCCCTCGTGGGAGGTGATGGGCATGGTGTCCACGGACCGCTTCCTGGCCTTCGCCGCGATGTCGGTGCTGGTGATCGTGATCCCGGGGCCCAGCGTGCTGTTCGTCATCGGGCGGGCGCTTGCGCACGGCCGGCGCACCGCGGTGGCCACGGCTTTGGGCAATGTCGTCGGCTCGTACGTGCTGGTCGTGGCGGTCGCCTTCGGGATCGGTTCCCTGGTCGAGCGTTCGGTGACGGTCTACCTGGCGGTGAAGCTGGCGGGGGCGGCGTACCTCGTCCACCTGGGTATACGGGCGTTCCGGCACCGCAAGGAGCTGAAGGCGTCGGCGATCGGGGCGGCGCCTGCGGGGCCGGCCCGCGACGATCTCCGCACGGTCCTGGACGGCGCCCTCGTCGGCGTCACCAACCCGAAGGGGGTCGTGTTCTTCGCGGCCGTGCTGCCCCAGTTCGTGGATCACTCGGCGGGGCGACTCCCCCTGCAGATGCTCCTGTTGGGCTTGGTCCCGATCTCCATCGGCCTGGTCACGGACACCCTGTGGGGTCTGACCGCGTCCGCGGCGCGCACCTGGTTCGCCCGCTCGGACCGCCGCCTTTCGCTGATCGGCGGCGCGGGCGGGTTCACGATGATCGGACTGGGACTGACGGTGGCCGTGACGGGAAGCGCGGACTAGCTTTCTCTGCCTCCTACGCTCTTGCGCCTCCTACGCCTCCTGTGCCTCCTGTGTGACGACAGTCCCGAAGCGAATGTCGTACGACGAGGAGCCCGCCATCACCGTGAGCATCCGTTCGGCCTCGCGCACCACCTCGTCCCGTCGGCCCTTCGTGAGCTTGCCGAAGAGCTCGATGGTCAGGACCTCGCCCTGCTGCCGCCAGACGCCCGCGAGGAAACCGTCGACGAGCAGCGTGCGGTAGGGCTGGTTGCCCTGCCAGCTTCGTCCCTTGAGTTCGGCGGGCACCACCCGGGAGCGGTCGGCGTGGGACAGCAGCAGGTTGTCGAACTCGGGCAGGAAACGCGGCGGGGCCGGGGTGTCCGCGTCCGGGCGGGGCGCGTCGGGGAGGTCGAAGAGCTCGACACCGCTCTCGTCGCGGAACGTGACCAGCTGGGGCCGCAGCCGTTCGAAGGCAACGCGCAGCCGGGTCAGGCCCGCCCAGATCTGCATGTCCTTGACGGAGGCGGGCCCGAAGGCGGCGAGGTAGCGCAGCACGGTCGCGTCCGGTGACGGCGTGTGCCCCGAGGGGCGGCCCAGCCAGTGCTCGGCGGTGGTCAGGGCGACCTGGCCGCTGCGGCCCCACAGCCCGCGCGGGGTGACCTGGACGAGCGGCAGCTTGCAGCGGGCGGCGACCGAGAGCGCGGACGGGTCGGCGTCCGGCCACTCGGCGAGCAGCGCCTCGCCCAGCTGCTTCATGGTGCGCGGCTCGGCCTCCACCAGCTCACGGCTGATCGCGGCGAGCCGGTCCAGGTCGACGCCTGTGAGCCCCTTGCGGAAGATGCCCAACTCGCGGTCGCGCGCGGCCTGGACGAGCGGACGCAGCGTGAGGGCGTCGTCGGCGGTGTGGGTGTGGATGGTGGACCGCATGGTGACGATGCGGACGACGTCGCGCGCCTGCATGGCTGCCGACAGCTCCTCGGGCCGGAACCCTTCCAGCCGGGCGGCGAGGGCGTAGTACGGCGGCTTCACGTTCTGCGCCTGCAGACCGAGGAGGTGCTCGACGGCGGCCGTCGCGGACAGCGGCGAGCGGCGCAGCAGGAGCTGACGGTCGAGGGTCGCGCGGTTGAGGGCGCGGGTGCCGAGCAGGGGGGCCGTCGTGGTCGTCTTCGTCATGGTTCGCACGCTAGCGCCGCTTGCGGACATCTTCTGTCCGCAACTCTCACCGAATCCCGAGGCCACCGGTCGCTCTCATGTCGTTTGCCCCGTATATCCTGCTCCGTGATCACACAGACGTACGTTCGACACTGGAGGCAGCCGCGATGTCCGAGCGACGCGCCCGCTCAGCCTCGAAGGACACGAGGGCCACGAGGGCCACGAGGGCCACGAGGGCCACGAGGAACCAGGAAGACGGGAAGGACGCGAAGGAGGCGAAGGAGGCCAGGAAGTCGGTATGGCGGCGCGCCCTGGCCCCGCAGGCCACGCCGTCCGCGCGGCCCCCCGCGCCCCGCCCGGACCCGCCCGCGCCGGAACCCGCCGATGTCGGCAGTGTCGTACAGGCCGCGCTGTACCGCGACGGCGTACGCGTCTCGACCCCCGCATCGCTGGCCGACACCTTCCGTGAGCTGCGTGAGCAGCCGGACGGTATGGCATGGATCGGTCTGGCCCGTCCGACCGAGGCCGAACTCCATTCGCTGGCCGCGGAGTTCGACCTGCACCCGCTGGCCGTCGAGGACGCGATGGAGGCACATCAGCGGCCCAAGCTGGAACGGTACGGCGACACCCTCTTCGTCGTCCTGCGCGCCGCGCGCTACCTGGACGCGCCCGAGGAGGTCGACTTCGGCGAGCTGCATGTGTTCGTGGGACCCGACTTCGTGATCACGGTCCGGCACGGCGCGGCACCGGACCTCTCCGCGGTGCGCCGCCGCATGGAGGACACCCCGGAGCTGCTGAAGCTCGGCGCGGAGGCGGTCCTGTACGCGATCCTCGACTCCGTCGTCGACGGTTACGTCCCCGTCGTCTCCGGCGTCCAGAACGACATCGACGAGATCGAGACCGAGGTGTTCCGCGGCGACCCCGAGGTCTCCCGCCGTATCTACGAACTCTCCCGCGAAATGGTCGAGTTCCAGCGCGCCACCCGTCCGCTGGTCGGCATGCTGCACGGCCTGATGGCCGGCTTCGCCAAGTACGGCACGGACGAGGAACTCCAGCGCTACCTCCGCGACGTCGCCGACCACGTCACCCACACCAGCGAACGCGTCGACGGCTTCCGCCAGGCCCTCACCGACATCCTCACCGTCAACGCGACCCTGGTCACCCAACAACAGAACGCCGAGATGCGCGCGCTGGCGGAGGCGGGCTTCGAACAGAACGAGGAGATCAAGAAGATCTCGTCGTGGGCGGCTATTTTGTTCGCGCCGACGTTGGTCGGGACGATCTACGGGATGAACTTCGACCGCATGCCGGAGTTGCACTGGGTGCTCGGGTATCCCTTCGCGATCCTCCTGATGGCGGTTGTATGCACCAGTTTGTACGTCATCTTCAAGCGGAAAGACTGGCTCTGAGTAATCGCCGCGAGAGGCGTCGCCATGAGGAGTTGCAGCCTCGATCGCACGCTCCGACGGAGCGTCTGAGGCCGCTGGGGAGAATCTGGGGAGAATCAGCCGCGGTCCGATGGGGCGGACCCTTGCGGTCGCGGCCGGTGGCCTGCGAGAGCCTTGCCGCTGTGGCGCCATCTGCGAGCTCTGATCAGCACGGAGAGTAGCGGGCTTCCGAGACACCAAAACGGATGGACACAGCAGGTTGCTGTGCCCATCCGTTTCGTGGGTTGTGGAGAGTCGCCGGTTACGCAGCCGTGGCGACGGCGGCAGGTTGGGCGAGCAAGGCATCGATGGCCCCGCGTCCCTTGCCGCCGGCCTCAGGCATGAAGTGGGCGTAGTAGTCCAAGGTGATGGTCGGGCTTGAGTGCCCGAGCCAGCGGGCCAAGGTGACGACGGACTCGCCCGCTTCGAGGATGACCGAGGCGTACGTGTGCGGAGCACGTGGAAGCCGTCCTTGCGAGACGCCTTCCATCGCTCGTCCTTCTTCCGCATGGGGATGACGCCGGCGGCGGCCAGGGCCGGCTTCCAGACCTCGACATCGAAGATGTTCGCGCGAAGGGCGTTGTCGTACGTCGTGGTGATGACGAGCGGGAATTTCTTCGCCTCCAGATCGGGTTCCGGACCGCCCCACGGCAGTTCCACCTCGACCGCGGGGTACTCCATGAAGTACTGGGCCAGGGCCGCTGCGACCGACGGAGGCATGCCAACGACGCGGGTCGTGCCGCCCTTCGGCAGGGTGAAGTACAGCCGCCCGCCCAGTAGTTGTACCTGCCGACGGATGCGCAGAACTCCACGGGCGAAGTCGACGTCCTCCGGCGACAGCCCGAAGACCTCACCCTGCCGCAGCCCGCAGCCCAGCGCGAGCACGACTGCGATGCGGTACCGCGCCTTGATGGCGTCCCGTACGCGCTGCGCGGTCTCCAGCGGCCAGGCTTCCCTCTGGTCCTCCGGCACCTTGGGCCAGCGCACGGACTTGGCCCGCATCGGGTTGCGCGCAGGGCGCTTGTCGTCGATGGCGGTCTCGAAGATGTTCGAGAGCGAGGTGAGGATCTGGCGGGCGTATCGCGGCGAACATTCGTGCATCCGGGATGCACGGTCTGCCACGGCTGGGCTGGGCTGCTGCTGGCGGCCGAGCGGATCGCGGCCGACGCCTCCAACGACGCCATCAAGCTGAAGCTCCCCCGCCTGTACAGCCGCCTTTCCGACTGCATGGTGCGGCAGGAGATACCCGTCGGCACCGGGCTTCTCACCGGTGCCGACGGTGTCCTTCTCGCGCTGCACACGCTCAACCCTTCCCATCCGGTGGACGTGGTGTGGGAGACCTGCCTCCTCCTCAACTGAGGGAGATCGTTGTGACCGACATCCGCACATCTGACGAACTGCGTAATCACCTCGTGGACGAGATCATCGCCGAAAGGCCCCTTCCGCAGAAGGTGGAACGCGTCATGCGGTCCGTCCGCCGCGAGGCATATCTCCCCGGATTCGACCTGCCGGCCGCGTAACAGCGACCAAGCCGTCAGCATCAAGGACAATCCCAGCGGCCCACTCCCGTTGTCCTGCGCGTCGGTTCCCTCGGTCGTGGCGATGATGCTCCACCAACTCGAGGTCCAGCCTGGCGACCACATCCTGGAGATCGGCTCCGGCACCGGCTACAACGCCGCGCTGCTCGCCGAACTCACAGGCTGCGACGGCCAGGTCACCAGCATCGACATCGACGCTGACGTTGCCCTGCACACGCGCACCACCCTGAACCGAGCCGGGTACGAGCGCGTCCGCGTGTACCAGCGGGACGGCCTCCAGGGAGCCCCCGAGCACGCTCCGTACACACGGATGATCGCCACCGTCGGCGTCTGGGACATCCCCGGCACCTGCGGCACGGGTCTGTCCACGCCAGCGCAGCGGCAGGACGAGGCGGCCGCCGTCGGCGAGCTGCTCCCACCAAACCGGCGAGGCGGCTTGGGGCCTCACCCTGATCCACCCCGGCAGGGGCAATCCTCAGCCGTCACACCTGTATCGAGCTCGGCGTTTCAGCCAGTTCGAGTCGTAGCGCCAGGCCCGTACCGACTGCGCTCGTGCGTTCGGAGCCCGGCAGTTCCGGGGGCGACGGACGTCTGGAATCGAGCGCGTTCGAGTCCTGCGGCACGTCGTTATGCCGTGCACTGCCGAGCCACCCGGGTGCGGCATCGACCCCAAGGAGCGATGCAGGTTGACTGTTAGTGACGCCTCGACTGCAAACGCGGAGATGCCGCCCCCTCCGCCCCCTGCCCACCTCAGCTTCGAGGGGAAGCACGCCAAGAACCCGCTGGCAGAGGCAAGTTTCTCGAAGCTGTGCGGGTGCCTCCCCTCAGTGCTGCGGCACACCGCACGCATGGCCTGGGGAGTGGACCGGACCGCCGTCGTGCTGCTGCTCGCCTGCCAGATCCTCACCGGAGCCGCGGCCGCCCTCGGCCTCGCGTTCACCGCGAAGGCCATGACGCACATCCTGGGAGCCGGCGAAGTCTCCGAACGACTGCACGCCGCGTTGCCCGCACTCATCGTCGTCACGGCAGCCGCCGCGGTTGGCCGCATCAGCAGCGCCCTGTCCTCCTACGCCAACGGGCGGATCACACCACTCCTGATGACCGAAGCTGACGTTGCCCTCGTGTCCGCAGTGTGCCGCGTTGAAGCCTCCGCGTACGGCGAAGACGGATTCTCCGACCGCCAGGAGGCCGCCGCGGTCGGCGTCACGCGGACACAAATGATGGTCCAGGACGCCCAGCGGTTCATGGCCGCCCTCGTGCGCATGACCGCTGCGAGTGGCGTCATTACAGCGCTGCACTGGATGATGTTGCCCTTGCTGCTGCTCGCCGTGCTCCCGGCCGGCATGGGGGCCGTGCTGTCCGCGCGCGTCGACTACGAAACTCACTACGCCAACGTCGGTGACCGCAACGTCCGCCACCAGGTGCGCTGGTGGGCCACCTACTCCCGCTACGGTGACGAGGTCCGCGCCAACGGCATGACCGGCTACCTCATCTACTGGTACCGCGCCCTGTCCGAGCGCATCGACGAGCGCACCCTGACTGCCGCACCTCGCATGCTGCGCATCGTCCTGGCGACCAGCTCCCTCGGCGGGGTCTTCCTCCTCGGCACCTGGGCCACCCTTGCGTGGCTGGCCACCACCGGCCGCGTCGCCCTCCCGATCGCGGCCACCGCGGTGGTCGCCGTCCAGACCACCCTGGCCGCGCTGTCGCAATTCGTCGTCTACGGTGCCGCACTGTTCCACACCTCGCTGTACCTCGCCGACATGCGTTCCTTCCTCGACACGGCCGTCGAACGGGCGCCCAGGCGCGGAGAGTTGACCATTCCCGAGCAGGTGGAGGAGATCCGTCTCGACGAAGTCGTGTACAAGTACCCCGGCAAGGACGAACCCGCCGTCGCCGGTGTCTCGCTCACCCTGCGCCGCGGCGAGATCCTGGCCATCGTGGGAGAAAACGGATCAGGCAAGTCCACCCTGGCAAAACTCATCACGGGAATCCTGCTCGCCGACAAGGGCCACGTCCTGTGGGACGGAACCGACCTGGCGAACACCCGGCCCGACTCCCTGTGGTCGCGGACCTCGCTCGTCCCGCAGAACTTCGCCTGTTGGCCGCTGCGTGCCCGCGAGAACATCACTCTCGGGCAGCCCAAGACCTTCGATGACCAACTGGTGTGGGAAGCCGTCGACGCGGTCGGGATGCGGGAAGCAGTCGAGAAGCTGCCCAAGGAGCTCGACACCCTGCTCGCCCGTGAGCTTTACGGCGGCGCCGAGTTGTCCGGAGGACAGTGGCAACGCCTCGCGTGCGCCAGGGCCCTGTACCGCAAGACCCCGCTGCTGATCTTGGATGAGCCGACGTCACAAATGGACCCTCGGGGTGAGCACCAGATTTTCCTGGAGATCAAACGGATCGCCGCCGAGCGCATGACGATCGTGGTGACGCATCAACTCGAGAACACCCGTCTCGCCGACAGAATCCTTGTGATGCACGAAGGGCGCATCATCGAACAGGGCGGATACGCCGAGCTGACCCACGCCGGCGGCTTGTTTGCGGAGCTCGTCGCCCTCGCCAAGGACCGGTGACGCCCCATCCGCGCCAGCCAACCCAACAACACGGTATCGGGAGGCCAGAGTTGAACGAGCAAGCAGCAGTCAAGGAGAGCTGGGGCCGTTATGGGCAAGTGCAGCTGGAGCGGGGATACATGCCACCCGTCCCGGACCAGATCCGATGGTGTTTCTGGGAGGGAGTCGGCCCCGGTGAAGAAGTCCTCGGGCCGCTTGAAGGACAGCGGGTTCTCGACGTCGGGTCTGGACCGGGTCACCAAGGGCTACGACTATGACCACCTGCGCCGATGGCTCCGGTCCCGGGACATCACCCCGCGCATCGCCCGCAAGGGCATCGAGTCCTCCCAGCGGCTGGGCCGCCACCGTTGGACCGTGGAGGGGACGGTGGCATGGCTGGCGGGGATGCCGACGCCTGCACCGTCGATACGAGCGCAAGGCGGAACACTTCCTGGCCTTCGCCGGCATCGCCGCGGCGCTCATTTGCTTCCGGCGCCTCACGCGGCAGGCGTGACGCAGCGGGCGGCCGCTACGGGACGTTCCAGGCGGCGATGAAAGGCTGCTCGTCCTCGGTGGCCAGGAAGCTGAGAGTGCCTGGATGTGGGTGGCCGAGCAGACGGCTGGCGGACGCGTCGAGGCCGAGCCAGCGCACGGTGAGCACGCGCGCCGGATGACCGTGCGCGACGACGGCGACGTCGCCATCGACCAACAGCGGCCGGATCCGGTCCAGCACCGCGTGCGTGCGCGGCGCGGCGGCGAGTGGCCAGCGGCCCGCCTGGCGCGTGCCAGGGCGGGACGTCAAAGCAGTGAGGTCATTCCACGGGTGCCGGGATTGTGGTGCGGGCTCGGCGGAATGGCCAGGCGAGGGTGGCGTGGAATCGGCGGGGGTCAGGGTAGGCAGCCGGGTCATCGAGGCCGAGTCGCCCGGGCACGCGGGTGGGCTGATACACGAAGGTACGGAAGACGATGTCCCAGATCGCCAGCGCTGAACTGTAGTTGACCCGCTCGCCCGCGCCGTGGTGCCAGCGGTGTGTCTCGGCGCCGATCAGGAGGTAGTTCAGCGGCCCGGTGCGGATGTCGGAGTTGACGTGGCTGATCGTCTGCTGGAGGTTCAGCACCACCAGAGCCAGGAATGCGGCGTCGGGGCCGGCGCCGCTGAAGCGGAACACCAGCAGAGAGATCACGAACCGGGAGACCAGCAGGTCGATCGGGTGGAAGACCGGGTGCATGAGAACGTACAACTGGGATGGCGCGTGGTGGACGCCGTGGGCCCGCCACAGTCGGGGGAGGGTGTGCGCGGCCCGGTGGTAGACGTACCAGAGCAGGTCGAGGGCGAGCAGCACGACCAGGGCCTGGACGAGGAGCGGAAGGCGGGCGACTGGTCCGAAGCCGCCGTCTGGGACGAAGCGGGCCGCGACGAGCGAAACACCCATCGTCGCGACCTGCTCGACCACGAAGGCCAGTCCGATGAACGGCAGGTCGCGGCCGACAAGACTGTCCCGGGTCATCCGCCAGCGGTCCAGCAGCGGATTGACCCGCTCCACGGTGAAGGCGACAGCGACGGTGGCGATGGTCAGCAGAGCGAGGACGGCTTCCCGCGAGATAGCGAGGCGGTGGGTGACGGCCGCCCAGGCCACGGCGGCCGTGACAGTCGCGAGCAGTGGGTAGGTACCGTAGGTCAGGCCCGGTCGTGCCGGGGTGTCGAGTTCCATGCGGCCAACTTCGCAGCCGGACCGAGAGGCGGGCTTTCCCGTGGGCGTACCCCTTTTGCCTTCTCGCGCATCCGCGACGGGCGGCACCGGCGGCCCGGTCGGCATCGCTCTGATGGAGGCGCAACTGCGGGCATACGCACTCACCAGGGGAGTCGATACGGACTTTCCACCGGCGGGCGACGAAGGGCGAGTGGACTGGCTCGCACCGTGGTGGGACGCTCTGGGGCAGAAAGGTGTGGAGCACCCAGGTCTGGCGTTCGGCGCGTCGTCCGATACAACTGCGCTCGGCGGAGTGTTGGCGCCGATCCTCGCCAACAGCCCCGATGTCGGCGCGATGCTGGACAGCCTTGGGCGCTTCCATCCCCTCATCGGCCGCAATGAGCTGGTCGTGCGACAGCGCCCGGTCGGCGATGGGGCGACTACCGTTTCGGTGAGTCTGCGGGGCCTCGATGGTGGTACGGCGCACCCGGATACCGTGGATGCCTGTTTCGCGATGCTGTGCGCCATCGCTCGCCGGCTCGCCGGAGAAGGCGTGTGGCCGGACCGGGTGCTGCTGAAGCGGTCCAAGCCCGAGCGGCTCGAGGCATACCACCGTGCACTGGGCCCGGTGGCGTTCGGACAGCCGGCGGATGCCTGCGTGTTCGGCGTGGGCGCACTGCGCGCGCAGGTGCGGCATGCCGATCCAGTGGTGCTGGCGATGCTCGCTCCCTATGCACAGCGGCAGCTCGGGTCGAACCGCACACCGTGGTCGACGAAGGTGCGGGCGGTTCTGCATGAGAGCTCGGGGGCAGCCGGTCCGCCTCGGCTGGCGGACGTGGCGCGGGCGATGGCGGTCGGCAGCCGCACACTCCAACTGCGGCTGCAGGAGGAGGGGTGCTCCTTCTCTGCCCTGGTCGAGGCCGGGCAGCGGGAACGCGCGCTGGCCCTGCTGGCGGAACCGGAACCAGCCGGGCTCCCGGTGACCGCCATCGCAGCACACGTGGGTTTCGCCACCCCGGCCGCGCTCACCCGCGCCGTACGACGGTGGACGGGCATGCCCCCCTCGGCGTACCGGCGAGCCACGAACGAGAGTGACGAGCGCACCATGACCGAGATCTCTCCGAAGGAAACGACCGCGCACACACCCGTTTGACCTGGAACTCATGCAACTCCGGTCGGAGCCACTCTCCCAGAACCCCCCGCGAAGTCCCAGCCGCACCACTTCCGCATCTGCCAGGGCCGTATCCCGGGGGCCACAGGGGGCAGCAGCCCGCACATGTGACGTACCAACTCGCCGACCGGCCGGTGCCACCAACACGGCTCTCGTCAACCTCGGCGCGTCGAGCCCACGCAGGAGGT
This sequence comes from Streptomyces sp. NPDC048415, assembly GCF_040651675.1. NCBI lineage: Bacteria > Bacillati > Actinomycetota > Actinomycetes > Kitasatosporales > Streptomycetaceae > Streptomyces > Streptomyces sp. NPDC048415. Next base: position 70,876 of record NZ_JBEZKJ010000018.1, read on the forward strand.
CCCACAGATCCATGGTGACCCCACCGTCGCCGAACGAGTCGCTCGAGTACACGGACGATGCCCTCCGCGCGGGGCGTCGCGCTCGCGCTCGATGACCGGGGCGCCGAAGCGCTCCAAGGGTGTCCGCGCGCCGAGCTCGTAGGCGATCGATGAGATGTAGACCCGGGGCGTGGCGCCATCCCGCTGTTGACTGGTCACACGTCTTCCTCGGCACGTCGGGCCGGGCCACCTCCTAGGCTGCCCGGACGGTCCTGCAGGCGGTGCGCCGGCCGACCGGCGCACCGGTTCACGCCTTGACCGCCTTCACCACAAAGTTGCTGTGGATGTGTGGGTGGGGGCGGAACTCGCCCGTGCGGCGGGTCGCGAGGGTGACGATGGTGAGGGCGCGGACGCGGTCCTCCCCGCCACCAGCGGGTCAGGGCGGCGAAGGCCGGCTGGTAGAACGTGGCCGCCGTGGCCACGCCGGCGAGCAGCCAGGCGGTGGTGAACACGGCGAGGTTGGGCGCGTACGCGATGGCCAGTACGGCGGCGACGCCGGGGAGGGAGCCGGCGGTCATCACGGCGCGCGGGCCGCGGTGGTCGAGGACGCGGCCGACGGGTATGCCCGCGAGAGCGGAGACGACCAGGGCGGCGGAGAAGGCGCCTGTCGTGGCGGCCGCCGCGCCGCCCGCGGCCGAGGGGGTGCAGGCGTAGTAGACGATTCCCCAGCTGGTGATCTGGGTGGCGCACAGCGCGGGCAGAACGGCGCGAGGCCGCGACCGGTCCCCTGTTCCGGTCGCGGCCTCGCGGGCGTCGATGGTCGGGCACGGCGATCAGCAGCCGCCGGACGAAGCTGGGGCGCCGATGCCGATCTGAAGGGTGGCGGGGGCCGCGCAGCATCCGCCGCCGCTCTGTGCGGATGCGGGCTCGTCGAACAGGCCCGCTCCGCCGCAGACTCCGGTCTCCGGCAGGGTCAACTCCACGCGCCCGGCAGCCTCCTGGTCACCGGCGAGGGCGGCGGCGATGGAACGGACCTGCTCGTAGCCGGTCATCGCCAGGAACGTCGGAGCGCGGCCGTAGGACTTCATGCCGACCAGGTAGACGTCCTTCTCCGGGTGGGAGAGCTCATTGACGCCGTGGGGGTAGACGGTGCCGCAGGAGTGCACGTTGGGGTCGATCAGCGGGGCCAGCTCCACCGGCGCCTGCAAACGCTCGTCCAGGCCGAGACGGAGCTCGGAGAGGAAGGACAGGTCCGGGCGGAAGCCGGTCAGGACGATGACCTCGTCGACCGGGTCGAGGCGGCGGCCGTCATCGGCCGCGAGCACCAGCTGGTCGCCGCTACGGTCTACGGCAGCCGTGCGGAATCCGGTGACCGCGTCGGCGTGACCGCCGTCCACGGCGGCCTTGGCAGCGAGGCCCAGCGCGCCTCGGGCCGGAAGCTGATCGGCGTCACCGCCGCCGAAGGTGGAGCCGCTGATGCCGCGCCGCAGGATCCACACCGCGTGAGTGCCAGGAGCCTCCTTCGCGAGGTCGGCCAGCGAGGCGAGGGCCGTGAAGGCAGAGGCTCCGGAACCGACCACGGCGGTGCGCTTGCCTGCATAACGGGCGCGTACGGCCGGGTCCTTGAGGTCCGGGACGCGGTAGGAGATGTGCGGGGCCGCCGTCTTCTCGCCGCGGGCGGGCAGGCCGTCCGCGCTGATCGGGCTGGGTACGGACCAGGTGCCGGAGGCGTCGATGACGGCGCGGGCGGTGATCCGGCCCTCGGTTCCGTCCGCATCCAGGACGTGGAGGGTGAAGGGCTGCTGCTCGCGTTCTGCGTCCACGATCCTGTCGCGGCCGAGGCGGGAGACGCCGGTGACGCGGGCGCCGTAGCGGACCTTGTTGCCGAGTGCGTCGGCGAGCGGCTGGAGGTACTGCTCGGCCCAGTCGCCGCCGGTCGGGTAGGTCGCGCCGTCGGGGCGGACCCAGCCGGTGGGAGCCAGCAGCTTCTCGGCCGCGGGGGCGACGACCTCGGCCCACGTGGAGAACAACCGCACATGCGACCAGTCACGCACGGCGGTGCCCGCCGACGGTCCGGCTTCCAGCACCAGGGGTTCGATGCCGCGCTCGACGAGATGGGCGGCGGCGGCCAGGCCGATCGGACCGGCTCCGATGACCACGACGGGCAGCTGGTCGTTAGTGGGCACGTCGTTAACAAGCACAGCCACAGGGTTCCCCTTTGCTTCGACATTCGTCGATCTCTTGCGCGGCCAGCATGGCACCTGATTTGATGAGAGTCAATATAGGCAGTTGTCAAAGTAGATGGGATGAGTGATAGAGCAGCTCGACATTGCGATGATCGGCGGCGGTCAGTCCGGCCTGGCCGCCGCGCGTTCTCTGCGGATACAGGGTCTGGAGCCAGTGGCCCCGGAGGCTTCTACACAGGCCGCCGGCTCCTGGCCGCACTACTACGACAGGCTCACCCCCATTCTCTCCGGCGAGGTACAGCTTCCTGCCCGGTCTGCCGTTCGGGGGCGATCCGGAGCGATACCCGCATCGGGACGAGGTGGTGGCTTACCCGCTGCGGTACGCCGACCGGCTGGACGCGGAGATCCGCACCGGCCATCGCGTGCGCGACGTCCGCACCCGCGCGGACGGGTTCCTGCTGACGACGGAGGATGGCACGGAGCAGGCGGCGCGTGCCGTGGTTGCCGCCACCGGGGGCTACAGCAATCCCCACCGTCCCGCTCTGCCCGGCCTGGATTCCTTCACCAGAACCCTCCATGTCACGGACTACCAGGCGCCCGAGCCCTTCGCCGGGCAGCGCGTCGTGGTGGTCGGCGCCGGGAACTCGGCCGTGCAGGTCGCGGCCGAACTCGCCGCCCATGCCCGGGTCACCCTCGCCAGCCGGGCTCCGGTGAAGTGGTTAAAACAGCGCCCGGTGAGCGGCAAGGACCTGCACTTCTGGCTGACGGTCGCTGGGCTGGACGTGGCCCCGCTTGGTCGTTTCCAGCGCGTTCCGGCCACCATGGCCGTCATCGACGACGGCCGCTACAAAGCTGCGCTGGCCGCCGGTGCGCCCGATCGCCGCCCGATGTTTACCGGCGTAGCTGGGTCCCAGGACGGCGCGATCGAGGACGTCGACACGAACGTGCTGGGCACCGGCTACCGGTCCGATCTCGGTTACCTCGCACCGCTTGGCGCGATCGATGACCGTGGCCGGCCGCATCACCGCGATGGGATCTCGCCCGCGCACCCTGGCCTCGCCTACGTCGGAGTGGAGTGGCAGCGCAGCCTGTCCGCGGCCTCGCTATGCGGTGTGGGCCGGGACGGCCGCCGCGTCGCGCGCCGGTCGCGCATATGGGTCGGCGATTGGCGGTCCCTGGGCGCTTGGTTCGACATGTGTCAACATAGACGTATGTCGAATACGAAGGTGCTGCCACTGCTCGAACCCGAAGCCGTGGCGCCGTGCTGCCCGCCGCTGACCGAGCGCCCGCTGACGGCCGACGAAGCCGAGCGGACCGCAGCGATGTTCAAGGCGCTGGGCGACCCGGTGCGCCTGAGGCTCTTCTCGCTGGTCGCCTCGCACGAGGGCGGCGAGGCATGCGTGTGCGACATCTCCGACGTCGGCGTCTCCCAGCCGACCGTCTCGCACCACCTCAAGAAGCTCAAGGAGGCCGGGCTGCTCAGTTCCGAGCGGCGCGGCACCTGGGTCTACTACCGGGTCGAGCCGAGCGTGTTGGCGGCGATGGGACAGATGTTGAAGACGTTCGGCTGAGCGCTCCCCGATTTTCCCGCATGTGCCAGGAGTGTCAGTGGGGCGCGGCACGATTACCTCATGACCGAGTGACCCAGGTCAGATCGGTGTCGTAGGCGAGATCGGCGGCGATCTGCGCGCCGGAGTCGCCGCCGCCGACCACGATCACGCGGCGGCCCGCGAACTCCTCGGGCGTGCGATATCCGACGGTGTGCAGCTGCGCGCCGCCGAAGTCCCCGCGGCCGGGTACCGTGGGCAGGAAGGGCCGCCACCAGGTGCCGGTCGCGCTGATGACCGCCCGCGCGTGCCAGGACCCGGAGTCAGTTTCCACGCGCAGGAGTTCACCATCCCGGTGTACGCCCGTGACGCGCACCGGCCGCTGGAGGGGCAGGTCGTAGCGCTGCTCGTAGTCCGGCAGATAGACACCACGCGCGCCGCGTCCGGATACTCCTCGCCCGCCTGTGCCGGTATGAGCCGGCCCGGCAGCGAGGAGAACGCGGCCGGGGAGAACCGGTGGAGCGAGTCCCAGGCGTTCTGCCAGGCGCCACCCGGCACCGCTTGGGCGTCGATGATGACGAACTCGATGCCCCGGCGGCGGAGGTGGTACCCGGCGGCGAGTCCGGCCTGACCGCCGCCGATCACCACGACCTGCGTCGCTGGTGTCATGCGGCGGGCTGCTCGGCGGCGCCCCGCCCGGGCATGAAGATGAGCGACACCAGCGCCAGCCCCACCACGGCACCAACGAACTGCATGCCGATGAAGCCCGCGACCGAGCCCGGCGCGATGCCCGCGAAGGTGTCGGTGAAGGCGCGGCCGATCGTCACCGCCGGATTGGCGAAGGACGTGGACGAGGTAAACCAGTACGCGGCGCCGATGTATGAGGCGACGGCCACGGGCGCGAAGCGCAGGCGGTCGGTGCGAGCAAGGCCGAAGATCAGCAGGATCAGTCCGGCGGTGGCCACGACCTCGCCCAGCAACAGGTGCCCGGCGGAGCGGTCGTGCGTGGACCACTTGACCAGCGGCTCGCCGAACATCGCGTCCGCGAGGACGGCGCCCGCGATCGCGCCGACGATCTGCGCGGGGACGTACACGGCCGCTTCCCGAAGAGTGACTCCGGCGCCGCCCCGCCGGGCTGTCCACCATTCGGCCAGCGTGACGGCGGGGTTGAAGTGCGCGCCGGAGACGGGGCCGAGCAAGGTGATCAGGACGCCGAGTCCGAAGACGGTGGCCAGGGAGTTGGCGAGCAGCTGGAGGCCGACGTCGTGGGTCAGTTCAGTCGCCTGGATGCCGGAGCCGACCACAACCGCCACCAGGGCCGCCGTGCCGACCAGTTCGGCGGCGGCCTTGGCGACCAGCGGGGTACGGGGCGGGGTGGCACCCGGCGCAGGCTGCGGCTCGGCGGCTATGGCGGACCCCGTGACGGACTCGTGGGTGGCGGTCAACAAAAACTCCTCGGTGCTGTCGCCTCGGCGACGGGGATCAGGGGCAGGACCGCTTGACGTTGTTCTCGGCGGTGGCGCGCGCGGTCTCCGCGAGATCGGCGAACTGGCCGGCGAGGGAGGCGATGACGTCGGGCTTGAGCCGGTAGTAGGTGAACCGGCCGCACGGCTCCGTCTCGACCACGCCCGCCTCCCGCAGCACCTTCAGATGGTTGGAGAGGTTGGTCTGCTTGGCACCCGTCTCCTCGATCAGGTGCGTGCTGCAGAGCGTCTCCCGGGCGAGAAGGGTGACGATCCGAAGCCTGAGCGGGTCGGCCAGAACCCGGATCAGATCAGTGTCGACTGACGTCATCATGGGCTGATACTCTCACATCACTCCCAGCTGATACCAGCCTGGCCTGAACCCTGGAGCCCGCACCCCATCAGCCTGCCCGGTGGTGCCCGGCCGCCGCTACCCGGACTGGCCCGTCGCCGACCCCGACGGCTCCCCGATCGCCGTCGTCCGCAGCATCCGCGACGAGATCGACGCCCACATCACCGAACTGCTCGACTCTCTGCAGAGCCACTGAACCCCCTGTCCCGCACCACCGGTCGCACCACCCGATCCACACCGTGAAGGAAGAACCGATGTCCTCCAGCCCGCTCGCCTCCGTGCTGTTCGTCTGCGTCCACAACGCCGGGCGTTCACAGATGGCCGCAGGATTCCTCAACCACCTCGCGGGCGACCGGATCGAGGTCCGCTCCGCCGGCTCCATCCCGGGCGACCAGGTCAACCCGGCCGCCGTCGAGGCCATGAAGGAAGTCGGCGTCGACATCGCCGACGCCAAGCCGAAGATCCTCACCACCGAGGCCGTCCAGGCGTCCGACTACGTCATCACCATGGGCTGCGGCGACGCCTGCCCGATCTTCCCGGGCAAGAAGTACCTCGACTGGGCGCTGGAGGACCCGGCGGGCAAGGGCGTCGAGTCTGTCCGCCCTATCCGCGACGAGATCAAGACCCGCATCGAGTCCCTGATCGCGGAGATCGACACCAAGCAGGCGTGACCCCCTGACCGACCGGGCGAGCCCGCACGACCGGTCAGCAGCAGGAAGAGCGACCGCCCGCGGCACCCGCGCCGACGGCCGGCGACAACCCCACGGTCACCGGCTTCACGGCGCGCACGATCGCCGAGTGCATCCCGTCGGCGACCTGGTGCGTCGCAGTGACCTCGGTCATGTCCAGGCCGTACGCCTTCCCGCCCGGCCCGACCCGGCGCGCGGGCAGCAGGAGGTCGATACCGCCGGCGGAGCCCAGGTCCCACACCCGCTCGCCCTCGCGGAGTTCGGCGACCGCCAGGGGTTGCCGCAGCCGAGCGAGGCCGCGACCGCCTCGGCGGGCACCGACTCGTGCTCGCTCGCCGCGTAGAGCCCGGAGCCGAAGCTCCCGTCGGCCTCGACAGCGCCGTCGCCACAGCAAGCGGCATCGCCCTGGGCGGAACAACAGGCTGCTTCGCCACCACGGGCCACCTTCACGGCGGCAGCGGCATAGCCGGCACGCACAGCCTCACGCACGTCCCCAGGTGTCTGCTCGGTCATGCCCACGCTGATTCGAAGGACGTCAACATAGAGACGTGTCGAATCAGCTGGGTAGCCAGCGGTCGAGGTAAGCGCCCAGACCCTCCAACTGAGCACCGCGCGCGACGTAGCCGAGGTAGCCGTCAGGACGTACGAGGCCCTGTGTCACGCCTGGCCAAGGGCTCTCCGCGCCGAGCCGGTGGATGCTGATGAGATCACCCCTGCCGCCTATGGCCGGCGCGAGCCGCTGGTCCGGCCAGAGGTGGGGCGGCCCGGTCAGCAGCAGGTGATAGCCCACCCCAGCAGTCCGCGCTTGAAGCCCGCGCGGCAGATCGGGCAGCCGGTCACCCGCCCGAGGCCCGCTCCCGAGCGCGCGCGAACCCACACTGACGGAGCTACTGCGGTAGTGAATGTCGAGCTCGGAGACCATACGGAAAACGCGCCTGCGCAGGCCAGTCGCACGCAGAGCCAACGGGGCGATCCGCGGCGCGAGTTGAGTGCGGGCCAGGCGGATGGCCGGGTTGCGGCTGGTGGCGATGGTGAAGGCGCGGTCGGTGAAGCGCAGGACGCTACGGCCAACGGGGACGCGCTCGGTCTCGTACGTCTCCAGAAGTTCCTCGGGCGCGGTGCCCCGGCAGACGAGGGCGAGCTTCCAGCCGAGGTTGAGTGCGTCCTGGATACCGGTGTTCATGCCCTGCGCACCGGCTGGGCTGTGGATGTGGGCCGCGTCCCCGGCCAGGAAGAAGGGTCCGGCCCGGTAGTGGGCGGCGCCACGGTTGTGGAGCCGGAAGTCGGTCATCCAGACCGGGTCCCGCAGGCGCAGGCCCTCGCCGGTGTACCGGTCAACGATCTCCTGCATCAGCCCCAAGGTCACCTCGGCGTCCGGCGCGCCTCGTGGCCGCATCGCGAGCATCCGCCAGGTGGCAGGCGCGCCGAGCGGGAAGAAGAACAGCATCCCGGCGGCGGTCATGAAGGTGTGCGCGGTGCCCGGTTCCAGCCCGTCGACCTCCAGGTCGGCGAGGAGGAAGGTCTGCGGATAGGCGTAGCCCTGGAAGCCGATACCCGCCTCGCTTCGTACGGTGCTGTGGGCGCCGTCGCAGCCGACGACGTACCGGGCACTCACGGTCTCTTCCGTGCCGCGCTGCCGCCGCAGTCGGCAGCTGACGTACGCGCCCTGCGCCTCCAGCCGCACCAGCTCCGTGCCGCGCTCCACCGTCACACCGCCCACGCCGAGCCGCTCCGAGAGGACGCTCTCGGTCTCGGCCTGCGAGAGGAACAGGAGGAAGGGGTACGGGGTGTCCATGAGCTCGCCGGAGAAGAGCGGCATCTGCACGACGCGCCCTGGCAGATGCATCCGCAGCTGCACCGCGGGATTGCCACGCTTGACCAGCTCGTCGGTTACTCCGAACCCGGCCAGTGCCTCCAGCGTGCGCGGCTGGATGGCCAGCGCCCGCGACTCGCGCACCCGGTCGAGGGAGCGGTCGACGATACGGAAGTCGACTCCGTAGGCGCGGAGTTGTGCGGCGAGAGCGAGCCCCGTCGGCCCCGCACCGGCCACCAGCACGTCCAGCTGTGCCGTCATCTCTCCCACGGTAGTACCGGGAGGTCTCAGCCGTCAGGATCATCGCCACCACGAACGCATTGGCGATCGCCACGGCCGACGGCGCGACGTCGTCCTCGTCGAGCGCCGCAGCCCGTACGTCACCAGGCCCTACTTGCTGCGCGCACCTGAAGGTTGGGCGAGGATCTCGCCGCACAGCGCGACGCAGTCCGCGCAGATCCACACGTCGGGGCCAGCCACGAGTCGGCGTTCCTCGGTGCGCGAGTGGCCGCAGAAGGAGCAGCGCGCGGACCGTTCGTCGGGGCGGCGGCTGCGTCGGCGTGAGCGGGGGCCGAAGGGGGTGCGAGGGATGTTGATGTAGCAGTGGAGTTGGCGCTTGATGTCCGCCGGGTCGATGCCGATGTCGTTGAGGACGCGGCGGGCGCGTGAACCCGGGTTGGTGGCGATGACAGCGAGCAGCTGCGGCGTATTGACGACGACAGGCGCGCAGGTGGGGGTGCGCTCGGTGGCCAACTGCTCGGCGACCGCGAGGGCGCCCTTAGCCTGGGCGGAGAACACGGTGTGCTGCGGTGGTGTCGAACCGGCCGGAGGGGCGAAGAGGCGGTGGCTCGCGTCGCGGATCTTGTCGCGGGTGGCGCCGAGCCGTTCCAGGGTCGCGGCGGCCACGCCGTCGGTGAGCAGGCCGAGCAGGAGGTGTTCGGTGCCCGCCTCGGCCAGGCCGTCGGCGGCTGCGGCGGCGAGTGCCGCGGACAGGCTGCTTTCCAGGTCGCGGCCGCGGATGAGGTCGACCGGCGGAGGGGCTTCCTCGACGCGATTGGTGTAGCGCTGGCGGGCGCCCTGGCGGGAGATTCCAAGGTGTTCGCCGATTACGGTCCAGGAGTGTCCGGCGTCGCGTACCTGTCGTACGACGTGGTCGACGGCCGCGTCCGTGTGGATGGACACGTCGTGGGCGAGCGCGATGACGGCGTCCAGCAGGGCGAGTTCGTCGTCGTTTCCGGCACGGGCGTGGGCCGCTTGGATGAGCTGCTCCACGGTGGGTTCTTCGCTCATGCTGACAACCGTAGATTGTCACTCACCGAGTGACAATCCCTCATTGTCACTTCTCTGTCGGACCGCCGATGATGCTGCAGATGTCCGCCTCGGCACAGGTACTCGGGTCCGTGGCGGTGGCACGTTCGGCCAGGCCCCGCAGAGCGGTGCGGGCCGTCCGCAGCTCGGCCATGCGGCACTCGATGTCGGCCAGGTGCTGCTGGATCAGGTCACCGACATGACTGCACGGGGCCTGGGGACCTCCCCGGACTGCAGCTGCTCCTCGCCGAGAACCCCGGCCTGGCCACCACGCGCATCACCGAAGACTGCGGCAAGGGAGCCCGCAGCCTGCTGCACATCGCCACCGACTGGCCCGGCCACTTCCCGCACGGCCCACAGATCGTCGCCGCCCTGGTCACCGCCGGCGCCGACCCCAACGCCCGCTTCACCGGCCCGCACACCGAAACACCTCTGCACTGGGCCGCCAGCAGCAACGACGTCCCCGTACTCGACGCACTCATCGCGGCCGGAGCCGACATCGAGGCACACGGCGCGGTGATCGGCGGCGGCACCCCGCTGGCCGACGCCCGCGGCTTCGGGCAGTGGCACGCGGCCCGCTGGCTCATCGAGCACGGTGCCCACATCAGCTTCCAGGATGCCGCCACCCTCGGTCTCCTCGACTGCGTCAAGGATCACGTCACGGCCTCCGAGCCACCCACCCCTGACGAGGTCACCCGTGCTTTCTGGGGCGCCTGCCACGGCGGCCAGTTGCCCAGCGCCCAGTACCTGCGCGGCAACGGCGCGGACATCAACTGGATCGGCTACGACGACAAGACGCCCCTCGACATCGCCCGAGCCCAGGACGCCGACGACGTGGTCGACTGGTTGCGCGGTGAGGGTGCGAAGACCCACGCCGAGCTCTCCGGTCGCGCCTCTCCGTGACGCGCGGGCGGCAGGACGCTCAGCGCACCATTGCGTCTCACGGTCGGACTGTCGCCGCCGCAGGTGCAGCAGGAGTTGTACGCAGATCGGTCACCCCATCGACTGCTGGATCCGGCGCGGAAGCCGGGCTCACTCAGGCAGCGTCTGAGTGACCCGCCACAGGCGGCGCGGCAGTTCGCCCTCCTCAAAGGCGTGCACCTCGTCGAGGCGCCATCCCTCGGCGAGGGAGTCCACGAGGCCACGGTCGAAGAAGTGCACGGCGAAGTCCGAGGTAACCCATGGGCGTCGATGAACTGTTCGGCCGTGTGGTTGAGGCTCTGGAAGCGTTCCCTCAGCCGCGCAGGCGGACGTGCGCATCAAGGACTGCGGTATGGGAGTGGCTGAACCCAGGGCCTCCACAGTCCCGTTGCAAGCGAGTTGGTGTGGTGCATGACGCTGACAACCAGAGCCGGGAGGACATCTGAGACGCCCACCCGTGGGCACTGCCGTCGTCGGCCCCCTTGGCGTGTGCAATGGTCCGGATCAGCGAACGGTCCCGGAATCCGCCTGGCCGAGCGGCTGCCCGAGCCGCAGGTTCCAGCGTCCGGACCGTCCGCTCAACTCCGTGACGGTGAGCGGCGGTACGTCGATGCGCCAGAAGCCCGGCTCGGGCGCGCCCAACGCCCGTAGCACCACAGCCCGGACAATCTCCGGCTCCACGACGACGATCGTCCGGCCAGGGCTCTGCGCAGCCACCTCCAGCCAGAGTGCGACACGAGCACAGAGCCGGCTCACCGACTCGCCACCGTGCGGGGCGGAGGCTGGGTCCGCCAGCCAGACGGCGACAGCATCCGGCTCCTGGGCGCCCACCTCGGCGAGGGTCCGGCCGCGCCAGCGCCCCATGGCCAGCCCGGCCAGTTCGGGCACGGGCAGGGCATCGAGGCCGAGTGTGTCTGCGGTCTCCCGGCAGCGCACAGTGGGCGATGTCAGCGCCCGGTCGGCCGGCGGAAGCGTGCCCGCGGCCGACCGGGCACGCGCGGACCCCGTGGCATCGAGCGGGCATCCGTCGTCGAAGCGGGCCTCCCGCAGCGCCGCACTGATCGCGGCTGAGATCAACATCACTCGGCTCGTCATACGCCCACTCTCGCGATCAACGCCCTTGCCAGGCCCAGGAACTGACGGTGTAGCGAGCTCCCCGGCGCGCGACCCGCCACATCGTGCGCCCTTGGCTGCATCCCCGCTTCGCGGTACCTTCTCGTCGATATCGACGACGGTTCGGCGGAAGTCCGGTGGGAATCCGGCACGGTCGCGCCACTGTAAGCCCAGCAAGAACCATCCCCGCCAGGGATGGTGAAGGTCGAGCAAGTCAGACCCGCAGCCGTCGTCCTGTGCACCACCGAGATGGGACGCGAGTTCCCCAGGAGGTACTGCCTTATGGCGCAGTCCGTCGCTCAGCCGACCGCTTCCCCCACCGCCGTTCCCGCCAAGCTGCCGATCGGCGCGATCGCCCCCTGGGCGGTCTTCTTCGGCGTCCTGATGCTGGTCCTGCTCTACTTCGTCGGCGCCGAACAGGGCGCCACCTCCGTGATGTCCGGCGAGAACGTCCACGAGTGGGTCCACGACGCCCGCCACCTGCTCGGCTTCCCGTGCCACTGAGACGGGAATCGGACACCATGAACGCCGCAACCGTCAGAAGCCTCCTGGTCCGCGGCATGCTCGCCGGCCTCGCCGCCGGCTTGCTCGCCCTCGCCGTCGCCTACTTCCTGGGCGAACCGCGCGTAGACTCGGCGATCGCCTACGAGGACGCCCACTCCCACGAGCACGGCATGGAGATCGTCTCCCGCTCGATGCAGTCCACGGGCGGCCTGGCCACCGGTGTCCTCGTCTACGGGGTCGCGTTCGGCGGCATCGCCGCCCTCGCGTACTGCTTCGCGCTCGGCAGGATCGGCCGCTTCGGACCGCGCGCGAGCGCGCTGCTCCTGTCAGCCGCGGGCCTGCTCGCGGTCTACCTCGTGCCGTTCCTGAAGTACCCGGCCAATCCACCGTCCGTCGGCGACCCTGAGACGATCGGCAAGCGCACCACGCTGTACTTCCTGATGATGGTGCTCAGCGTGCTGCTCGCCATCGCCACGGTCATCCTGGGCAAGCGCCTCGCGCCGCGCCTGGGCAACTGGAACGCGACCCTGGCGGCGGGCGCATTCTTCGTCCTCACCATCGGCCTCGCGTACGCGTTCCTCCCCGCCATCAATGAGGTCCCCAAGGACTTCTCTGCCACGCTGCTGTGGCAGTTCCGCCTCGCGGCACTGGCCATTCAGCTGACCCTGTGGACCGCCTTCGGGCTCGTCTTCGGGCTGCTCTCGGAGCGGGTGCTGTCGCCCAGGGCGGCCACCGCCGAGAAGCAAGAAGCGGGTAGGCGGGCAACTCCCGTACCGCACTGAGGACACCACTGCGAAAACGACGATGGCCACGACCGGAACGGAAATCCGGTCGTGGCCATCGCTTCGCCTGCTTCAGAGGGCCATGAACGCCCCAGCACGCCGGGGCTGGCGGGCGCTGCGGGGCCGACAGGGTGAGCGGCCCGGCAGCCGGCGCATCCGCTGCCGCAGCTCGCGGGGCGTGCGCGGAGGACCCCAGGAGCACCTAGCGTTAATCGGCGAAGCGACCAAGCTCATAGGCGTCAGCACCAAGACCATCCGCTTCTATGAGGAAGCGGGCCTGCTTCCGCCGCCGGAACGCACGCCGACAGGGCATCGCGTGTACGGCTGGAGACAGCAGACCGGCTGCGGTTCATCCGCCGCTGCCAGGCCGCCGATCTGTCCCTGCAGGAGGTACGGCAGATCCTCTCCGTCCACGGCCAGGTCGAGGCGCCCTGCGGCCATGTGCGTCAGGTCCTGGACGACCGGCTGGAGCAAGTGCGGGCCCAGATCGCCGAACCGTTCGCCCTTGAAGGGCACTTGGAGACACTGATCAAACACGCTCGGCAGCGCGAGCCGGCCGACCACGCCAACGTCTGCTGGATCATAGAGACCAAACTCATCGACATCAAAGGGCCGGAGGCGCAGTCGGCGGCGCACGAAGCCGACAACGCACCCGTCTGCCGCCGGGCTCCGTTCGGCGAGGCTGCTCGCTGCGGAAGCCCCTCACAAAGACCCTGGTGCGCCCGGCGCGCATGAGCGGCTGGCTCGGCACCTCCGGACCGCGCAAGGACACCGCGATCGTGCTGCCCAAGAAGAAGCTGTCCGTCTTCTTCGATGCCGACAACCCGGGCCAGTGGATGCTGCACTGCGACAACGCCTACCACGGCGAGGCCGGGATGATGGCGAACGTGGCCTATCGGGCCTGATCCCTCGCCCGTGCCGCCGGGACGGGCTCATGCAACACGGCAAGTACGGTCCCGCCGTCAAGCTCGCGCACAACGTGATCACGGCCCAGACGGCCGAGATCGAGCAGATGGACACAAGATGCTCGGCCAGAGCTGACACATCGCCGGCAAGAGGTGTGGCCGTTGGCGTACGGCGTCGGCCGCACCTCTTTGCCTACGCCGCAGGACCGCGAAGACGACTGGCATGGAGTAGGGAGGGCGAGACCGGTCGGCCTCCTCTCCCCATCCGTCAGATGGGAGCGAGTCGCGGTTCCTCCCGTGCGACCAGCCGTCCGCTGCGCGCGAGCCCGGCGACGGAGGCCGCGCAGGCGAGCCCCGTCACGGTCAGGGCCCACCAGGTCAGCCAGAGGGCGTCGTGTTGTTCGGCGAAGTCCCACAGGGCGCCGGTGGCGAGGTTGCCGAGGGTGATTCCGACGCCGGAGACGGTGTTGTAGAGGCCGTAGTGCGTGGCGACGAGGCGGTTGCCGGAGAGCGTGACGACGGTGTCCATCTCCAACGGGTAGACGACCGCGCCGGCGGCTGAGAGCAGCGCCACCGCCACTACCAGGGCGGTGAGTACGGCGGCGGTGTCGGGCGGGGTGAGGGCGAGCGGCAGGAAGGCGAGGCCCATCGCGGCCAGTCCGCGCACCAGTGCCTGGGCGGGGCTCCAGCGTAGCTGCGCCCAGCCCGTCAACCGCAGTTGCCCGAGCACGGCGACTGCGGCGGAGACCACGAACAGCCCACTCGTCGCCCATGTTCCCCTGGGCCCCAGAACGTCCGTGGCGGCCAGGGGCAGGGCCAGGTAGACCTGGAACGTCAGCACGTACGAGCCGATCATCGCTGTGGCGAAGAGCAGGAAGGGCCGGTTGGCCACGACGGAGCGCCACTGGGTCAGCACGTTGTCGGACCCGGAGTCGGCCGTCGCACCCCGGCGGGCGGGCAGCGCACGCCCCTGCAGCACGGTCAGGACCGCGAAAATCGCGGCGGCGACCGTGCAGACGAGGCGGAAGTCAGCGGCCAGCAGGGCGAGTCCGACCAGCGGGCCCAGCAGCATGCCGGCCTGGTAGTAGACGTTGAAGGTGGCGAAGGCGTCCACGCGGCGCTCGCCTGCCTCGGCGGCCAGGTAGGCGCGGACGGCCGGGTTGAACAGGGCGCCTGCGAAACCGGTGGCCGCCGAGGCGACGATCAGGGCGGGCAGGTTGTCGACCCAGCCGAGCAGACCGAAGCCGACGGTCCGCAGCAGGCAGCCGGCCATGATCGGGGCCTTGTAGCCGAAGCGGTCGGCGATGGTGCCGCCGATGAGGAACATGCCCTGCTGGGAGAAGTTGCGCACGCCCAGGACGAGTCCGACCACCCAGGCCGCCAGGCCGAGCCCCCCGGACAAGTGGGCAGCGAGGTAGGGCATGAGCATGTAGAAGGCGAGGTTGATGGCGAACTGGTTGGCCATCAACAGCCGTGCGGCGGGCGGGAAGGAGCGGGTCTGCCGCCACAGGGTGTTCATCGGGCGGCTCCTGTGAGGGCGTGGGTGGCGCTGTCAGGTCGGCCGGTCGTGGCGAGCGGGTCGGTGATGCAGGTGCAGCGCGTCCAGCGGGTCACGATCCGGTCGGCGGGGTGGGCGATCTCGTCCGGGTCGTCGGCGGGCAGGTGGTCGAGCAGACCGTGTCCCCGGCAGTAGGTGTCGTCGAAGACGGTGCCGACGTAGCGTTGCGGCCCGTCGGGGAAGACGGCGACGATGCGGTTCTCGGCGGGCAGGGTGCGGGCCAGCCAGCGGGCGACGAGGGCGACGGCGCCGACGCTCCAGCCACCGGAGGCGTAGTGATCGCGGGCCAGACTCCGTGCCGCCCACACCGCTTCGGGGGCGGCGACCCAGTGGACCTCGTCGAACAGGTCGTAGGCGACATTGCGAGGGTAGAGGCTGCTGCCGAGGCCGCGCATCACACGGTTCGCCGCGGGCTGGCCGAAGATGGTGGAGCCGGTCGTATCCACGCCGACGACCCGCAGCCGGGGGAAGTAACAGCGCAGGACGGAGGCGATGCCGGCGGAGTGGCCGCCCGTGCCGACGGAAACGACGAGGGTGTCGATCCGGCCCAGCTGGGCGACGAGTTCGTGGGCGAGGGTGGCGTAGGCGGCCACGTTGTCGGGGTTGTTGTACTGGTCGGGGCACCAGGTGTCCGGCTGGACGGCGAGGAGTTCCTCGACGCGTCGGCGGCGGGCCTCCTGCCAGCCGCCGGTGGCGTGCGCGGTGTCGACGAGGTCGACTTCGGCGCCGTACGCGGCTAGCAGGCCGGTCATCAGGGGTTCCATGCCGGGGTCGGTGACGACGGTGACCTGGTGGCCGTAGGCGGCTCCGGCGAGCGCCAGGCCGAGGCCGAGGGTGCCTGAGGTGGACTCGATGATGCGGGCGCCTGGCAGCAGCTGCCCGCGCTCGCGTGCGGCGCGGACCATGTGCAGGGCGGCGCGGTCCTTGATGCCGCCGGGGTTGTGGCCTTCGAGTTTGGCCCAGAAGCCGCGTCCGGTGGCGGTGAAGGGGGCGCCGATCCACAGGACGGGGGTGTCGCCGACCAGGCCGGCCGGGGTGTTCGTCGGGCGCTTGGCGTCGGCGAGGAACTGGGCTGGGGAGGTGGGCGTGGAGGTGTGGGTGGGGTGGTTCATGGCGTGCTTCTCCTGCGGCCGGCGCAGTGATCGGCGACCGGTCGTGCGTAGGGGAAAGAGACGGAGGTGATCGGGAGCCGTCGCCGGGGCATGCGGGTGGTGCCGTCCGGGGCTGCGGCTCAGAGGCCGATCAGGTCCGCCAAACGCCCAGTCGGGCCCGCTCTTGGTGGATGGGGGACGCTGCGGGATCCGGGCGCCGTGGCGGCCGTTCCCCTGCAGTACCGGGCGGTGCGCCGATGTATTCGGCGGGCAGCGCGTGGTGGGCTGCTTCGGCGAGAGTGATGTCGCGCGGTAGTTGAACCGTCGGCTCGTCCAGGTTGCAGCAGTGCGTCCCGCCGCCGTCGGCGGGATCCAGTCCGTCGGCGGTCCAATCGTCGGCTGACGCTGTCGTCTGACCGCAGGAGGCCGTGGGAACGACGTGGATGGCGCCGACATGGCCCGCACCCGCCGGGACGGGGCCATGAGCACACCCAAGCAGGTGCACCAGCGCGGCCAGCAGCACCGCGAGGGCCGCCCCGGTCCAAGGCACGGGGCGGTGGCTGCGGCGTACTGACCAAACCCTCATCAGCACAGAAGGTAATCGATCGAGCGCATAGAGTGCGCGATGACGGCCTCGACGTGCGGCCAGACAGCTGCCAGTGCCCGCCGGACTCCCGCCGTCCAGCCCTCCGCCGGTGTCGGCAACACCGGACCACCACCCGCGGCCGATCACCGGAACGGGCGGGTCCGGTCGTGGATGTGCTCCTCGACGCCTTGGGTCAATCGCCCACCGACCGGCCGATCGAGCTGAACCTCGCCGGGCTGCGGCATCTCGACCACACTTGCATGGGCACCCTGCTGACCGGTGACGACTTCCGGGTGTTCGGGCAGAACGGCGCTGGAGGTTACGCAGCGTTCTGGCTCGTCCGCCATGATGAGGATCTTGCCGATCAGCCATCGTCTTCCTCGGCTCCGAGGGCGAGACCGCCGTCGTCGCACGAGACTTGCCCGACGTCCTGCGGCTGCTTGCGGGCCTTCCGGTTCGCTAGGCTCCGACGACGCTCCGGTGAACAGAGCGCGGGGAGGCACAGGTTGAGGAGCGCCAGTGCCGGATGGAAGTCGGATCCGACGTGGCGCTGAGACATGCAGGGCGCGCCCGTACCTCGTTCGCGTGGAAACGCCGACGTCTGGAAGGACAGGCGGCCGTGCCGGGAACAGCCGGCCCAGCCGGCACGGTTGCATCGACCGGGGGACCGGCGCCGTACGGGCGGGGAACGCGGAGACCACAAGGTCGTCCGCCCCACCAGGATCCGGGCCCCCAGGATCGCGGTACGCCCGCCGCGCTACTTGGACCAAGACCTATTTCTGCAGGAGGACTGTTTCATGACTGACCGGCCCTTGACCCTCATGGCAGTACACGCCCACCCCGACGACGAGGCCACCGGAACCGGAGGGGTCCTCGCGCGGTACGCGGCGGAAGGCATCCGCACGGTTCTCGTGACGTGTACCGACGGCGGTTGCGGTGACGGACCGGGGGGTGTCAAGCCGGGCGATCCCGGGCACGATCCGGCGGCGGTCGCCTTGATGCGCCGTCAAGAACTTGAGGCGAGCTGTGACGTCCTGAAGGTCAGCGATCTGGAGATGCTGGACTATGCCGACTCCGGGATGACCGGCTGGCCGGGCAACGACGCCCCCGGATCCTTCTGGCAGACCCCCGTGCAGGAAGGCGCGGCCCGACTCGCGGAACTCATGCGGCACTACCGACCTGATGTGGTCGTCACCTACGACGAGAACGGCTTCTACGGCCACCCCGACCACATCCAGGCCCACCGCATCACGATGGCGGCGCTGGAGATGACCGCGCTGACACCGAAGGTGTACTGGACCACGATGCCCCGCTCGATGATGCAGCGGTTCGGCGAGATCATGCGCGAGTTTCATGAGGACATGCCCGAGCCGGATCCTGCCGAGGCCGCCGCGATGGCCGAGATCGGCCTCCCCGACGATGAGATCACCACCTGGGTGGACACCACCGCGTTCAGCGGTCAGAAGTTCGACGCGCTGGCCGCGCACGCCAGCCAGGGCGAGAACATCTTCTTCCTCAAGATGGGCAAGGAGAGGTTCGGCGAGCTGATGGGCATGGAGACCTTCGTACGCGTCAAGGACACCACCGGCGCGGCCGTACCCGAGAACGATCTCTTCGCCGGACTGCGCTGATCCGCCCGTACGACCGGCCCGGGAAAGCGCATCGACCGCACGGCGCAATCGAGCGGGCCACACACCCGGAGGCTTGTCCACGCGAGTTCCGCTCCGGCAGCCCGCATCCACGCTCTCGCCGACGGCGTCGACGCGTGCCCGCACTACCGACCCGACACCGCGCTCGTCCCAAGCGTCGCGGATACGGCGCGCGGACGGGAGATCGGCCTGCGATGGTGCACGGTCCGCCGGCCGATCTTCCGGATTGTGCGGGTGCGTGTCAGCAGACGGCCGTGCGCGCGTATGTGCCCTCGTAGAAGAACGGCGCTGCGGTGTAGCCCTTCCCCAGGCTGAAACACCGGCCGGCGGGACCGTCGTTCACGATGACCTGAATGGACATGGCTCGGGGACAGGTGTTCTCGAGGTACACCCAGAAACCTTGGCCGGTGTAGGTCACATCGCGTGTGATGCACGCGGGTGCGGTCCCGCTGGCCGCGGGGGCCGCTTGGGCTGGGACAGCCATGGAACCGAGCGCGAGAGAGGTCCCGGCGAGGGCGCCGACAAGTGCGTGACGAATGCGCATATTTCACTCCGCCTTCTGTGCACACGCCTGGAGCGTCCAGCGTGTGGTCGTTGATACGCCTGGCCTTCTGAGTTGGCCGGGGTGGTCGCGGTCCGGCGGGGTGCCAGCAGGCACCGAACACCTCCGCCGTACGAAGGTCGTAGTCGCGGCGTGGGCCAGACTGGGTCTAGCGCCCGGCCGGCCACGCGGCGGCGGCGAACGGGCCGGAACGCTTCTCGAGCATCGCGAGGGCCTGTCGCCACCGGGGTGTACGACTCGCACACCCCGGTGGGAGGAGAGGTCACCGGACGCGGCTGCAACCGGAGGGGGCCCTCTCCGGGTAGTAGTTGCACACGTTGATCTGTACACCGTCCACGTTGGACAACGGGGTGCTGTACGTTCCGTTGACCTTGACCCGTTGCTGAGAGATCCAGCTCCACTGGCCGTTCTGGTACTTCCAGTAGCTCAGGTAGAGGCCGCCTGCCCAGCCGTCGCCCGGGCACTTGTCGCGGACAGCGATGCTGAAGTAGGCGTTGTAGGTGTCACGCCCCTGGGCATTGCCGGTCCAGGTGTAGCTGTAGGTGCCCCCGGCGTCCGCGCAGCCGTTGGTGCTCTCGCCGTAGACACTGGCCGCCTGCGCCGTGCCCGAAAAGGCCACGGTAGCCACGGCGGCCAGGGTCACGCCGATACCCGCTTTTCCAATCCACGACGCCAAACCCGTCTTCTCCACTGATGCTCCCTTGTGTGAGCCGTGCGCTGTGGTGTGAGCGCTTGGACGGGGAACAGGCTTGCGGGCGCCGGAGCAGCAGCACAGTGAAATCGCGTGTCCCGGACAGGCGCGGGCTGTCCGGGCTGGTCGGAGCCTTGTCCGAACCTCGGCCCGGACAGCCGGACATGACGGAATGCTCCGTTGTCTCTTTGGCAGGGACGCCGCAAGATGACACTCATGGGAAACCTGGGGGAGTTACCACCGTACGAAGACGTGTCTCCGCACGAAGTCCGGGACGACGCCGGCTTCATCGCGTCGATGCAGCGGCTCAAGGAGCGTTCGGGGCTGACGTATCGCGAGCTGGAGGAGCGAGCCGCTCGCAGCGGTGACGTCCTGGCGCGCAGCACGCTCGCCGACGTACTGCGCCGGACGAGCCTGCCGCGTCCCGAGGTCCTGGTCGCGTTCGTCCGCGCCTGCGGGGACGGTGAGCGGGTCGACGCCTGGCTGGCCACCAGAGACCGGGTCGCCGCCGCACGCACAATTGCGGCGCCCGTCCCGGCGCGCGACTTTGAAACCGATGCTCAACCGCAGACCGAAGCGGCTGCGATCGCGCGGCCCCGCCGGCCCAGGGCCACCACAGTCGCCGGCGCGACCATGCTCGCGGTCCCGCTGCTGGCCCTGGTCGCCTGGGGGCTGCTCTCTGGCGACCCCGACGAGCCAGGGACACAGGCTTCTCCCGCCCCCTCATCCCGCGCCCCCGCCGACGGCTGGGTCACCATCCGCCCCGCCCGCACGCCCGATCTCTGCCTGACCGACGGACGCGACCGCGACGGCACCTACAACAGCGCCGTAGCCGTCCAACTCCCCTGTGCCCAGGCCCCCGTGCCGCGCACCTACCTCGAACCGATGGGTGAGGGGCTCTACCGCATCCAGTGGCACCATCCCCAGATGGGCAAGGGATGCCTGACGGTCATGGGCGAGGACCAGATCAAGGGCATGCTCGAACCCCGCCTGAATTGCGCGCAGGGCACCCTCTTCCGCCTGGAACCCACTGCCGGGACATTCCGGCTGCGTCCGGCCACCAGCAGCGGGTGCATCGGTATCGTCGACAACGACACCACCGTGGGCGCTGAGGCGATCGAGGAACGCTGCTCCGGCGCGGCAGATCAGCGGTTCCTCGTCCGGGTGGGCTGACGGCCCTTTGCACCTGAGCCTTCGCAGGCGGTGCCCCGCCAGGTGGCGGCGGTCCAGATCATGGCTTCGTGGGTGGCTGGGAGGGTCTCGAAGTCGCGTACGAGGCGGCGGAACTTGGCCAGCAAGAGACAGGTCCCCCAGGCCGGGCACTACCGTCGGTGAATCCTGGCTCCGCCGCTCCCTGCCCGCAGGGCGGTCCGATCTCGTCGACCACCGGATAGGCCGGGAGCGGAGCGACAACGGACACCTCGGCAACTGCATCGGTCTTCGAAACAGCCCCGAGCATGCCCCCTGATCATGCTGGCACAGCGGCAAACTCCAAGATCCCCACCAGAGTCAAGCTCAGCCTGAGCAGGGGCACAGGCGGGATCGCTGCCCCGCCACTTGCCGGACTCGCCCATGCCGAGGATGAGGTCCGCGCGGGTCGGCGGAAGCCGCAGGGCGAAACGGTCGCATGTAGCCGCCGCGGGCCACGCGGCCAGCTTCCCTAGACGGGGAGAACCTGACTGAAGAGGTCGCCTGTACGCCCAGGGGCGCCTGGCGGGCGATGGTCTGAGCGATTGGTCCGAGCGATGGCGATGGCCCAGTCGACGAGGGAACCTTCCGGGACCACTTCTTGGACGATGCCGATGCGGTACGCCTCGGCCGCGCCGAGGGCTTCGGCCGTGAGCAGCCGGCGCATGGCCTTCCCCCCAGCCTGCGGCCTTGGGGAAGGCGCCGGCCGGAGCAAAGCAACACGCCCCAACGTGCCTCGCCCCTGCTCCGCGATGTGTAGCCGGACTCTGTTCCGCTCGACGAAGCGATGGGTGAGCTCGCCTGCCGTGCGGCCTCCTTGAAAGACACGTGCCCTTCATTCGCCAGCCGCGGGTACGGCGCCGCCAGGTCTGCGGACAGCTCTGGCCTGACGCGCCGGGAGACCTCGTCGGCCGGCACCTCGTTAACCCCCGACTCGAGGCCGTGTCGGTGTCGACGGGCGGCGCCGTGAAGTCGACGCCCTCGACGACCGCACCGATGCGGGCCGTGAGCTTGCGGATGGACGGAGACATGAGGCGGTCCCTCTCCGGGAATGGGGCGCGGTGCCGCGTGCTGAGAGTGGGAGTGAAGGGGTGAGGGGCGGGGACGACCGGGGGCGACCGAGAACTGCGCGAGGAGTGCCCCGACGCATGTGAAGCCACGACGTATGTGAAGCCACAGGGACGTGCGACCGCCCCGGTCAGCAGGTGATGCCCAGCCGCAGCTGAGGGAACGTCGCTTCTTCGGCCTCAAGCCGGCCGACAACGCGACGTGCCTACGACGACCGCGTCAGCCCGCTCCGAGAAAGGAGACGGACAGCGGAGCCGGAGAAGGCGGCGGTCAGGGGGTGGGTACGGCGGTCCCGCGGGGAGGCACCGATGTGCGGGCGGCTTCGCACCGCTCTTTGCGGACGTACGTCTTCGACGCAGACCGGTCGCTGCCGGGGACCGCTTTCCGGATCAGCGACAACAGGACGTGCTGGACACGTGCGCCAGATCGATGTGGCGCCGCCGGGTCAGGCCCACGCGCGCGTTCGTGGACGGGAGTTCAGCAGACGCCCACCTCTTCGGTCAAGAAGTACGGGACTGATCCCGCATTGCGGACATCGCACTTGTACATGGCCGGCACCAGATCGGCCTGCTTGACGAGGAACTCCTCAGACCATCTATTCGGGTGCGTTCGGGCGGGCGAGGCCGAGGTCGTAGGCGAGGATGACGGCCTGGATGCGGTCGCGGGCTCCCAGCTTCGCCAGGACGCGGCCGACGTGCGTCTTCACGGTGGATTCCGCGACGACCAGGCGCTCGGCGATCTCACGGTTGCTCCACCCCTGGCCGATGGAGACCAGGATCTCGTACTCGCGTTCGGTCAGGGCGCGCACCCTGGGGTCGTCCGCCGCCTTTCGGCTCGACGACTCTTGGGGCAGGTGCCGCGCGTAGGCGTCAAGGAGGCGGCGGGTCAGAGCCGGGGCGATCACCGCGTCGCCCGCGGCGACCGCGCGGATGCCGGCCAGGAGTTCCTCCGGGTGGGCGTCCTTGAGGAGGAATCCGCTGGCTCCCGCGCGCAGCGCCGCGTGAGCGTATTCGTCCAGATCGAAGGTGGTGAGGATGAGGACGCGGGAGCGGTCACCGGAGGCGGCGATGCGGCGGGTGGCCTCGATGCCGTCCATGCCGGGCATCCGTACGTCCATGAGGATCACGTCCGGGCGGAGTTCGGCGGCCTTGCGGACGGCCTCGCCGCCGTGGGCCGCCTCCCCCACGACAGCGGTGTCGGGAGTGCTCTCCAGCAGCATGCGGAAGCCGAGGCGTTGCAGTGGCTGGTCGTCCACGATGAGCACGGTGGTCACGCGGCATCGCCCGTGCCGGTCAGCGGGGTGAGGTCGAGAGTGGCCCGCACCGCCCATCCCCCGCCGGGGGCGGGTCCCGCGGTGACGGTCCCGTTGTAGAGGGCTGCGCGTTCTCTCATACCGGCGAGTCCGTGTCCTTCGTCGTGGGGCGCTTCGGGCCGGGCGGTCGCTCGAGCCGGGCCGGTGTCGCGGACGTCGATGTGCGTCTCCGCGTCGTCGACGGTCACTGTCAGGTCGACACGCGTGTCGTGGCCCGCGTGCTTGAGGGCGTTGGTGAGGGCTTCCTGGACGATACGGTAGACGGTCAGCTGGACACCGCGGTCCAGCGTGTCCAGCTCGCCCACGGTGCGGTAGACGACCTGCGGACCGGCCGCGCGAATCCTGCCGCACAGGGCGTCGATGTCGGCGATGCCCGGCTGGGGGCTGAGTTCCGGGGTGTGCGGAGCCTGGGTCTGTTCGCGCAGGACACCGAGCATGCGGCGCAGTTCACCCAGCGCCTGGCGTCCGGTGTCACCGATGAGGAGCAACGCCTGCTTGCCCCGTTCGGGCGCGAGGTCGGTCGCGTACGCGCCACCGTCGGCGAGGGTGATGATGACGGAGAGGTTGTGGCCGATGATGTCGTGCATCTCGCGGGCCACACGGGTGCGTTCGGCGGCGGCGGCGAGTTTGCTGCGCTGGTCGCGTTCGATCTCCAGGCGGGTCGCGCGATCGCGCAGACCGGCGAGCTGGGCACGCCTGATCCGTACGGCGAGACCCAGCGCGACCGCTGCCGTTATGGTGCTGAGCAGGAAGAACAGCGCGTCCAGGACCGACACTTCGGACGGCAGCCGCACCGCGACCAGACCCAGCGCGCCGGCGGTGACCGCGCAGGCCACGGGCAGCCGCCGAAGCGGCCCGTGCAGCACCAGGCTGTAGAGGGCGATCATCAGGGCGACGTCGGCGCGCAGCCAGACTCCCAGGAACCACTGGAGGTAGAACACCGCGGCGATCACGGCGAATGCCAGTGACGGCCTTCTGCGCCGCCACAGCAGGGGCAGCACCAGCCCGGCCTGCAGCGCGAGGACCCCCGGCCAGGGCAGGCGAGTGAAGGAGGCGTCGAAGCGGTGCCGTTCACCGCCGTGCACCAGGTCCGGCACGCAGAACATCAAAACCACGGCAGCGATCACAGCCGCGTCCAGGATCCATGGGCGGTTCCGGTCGCCCTGCTTGAGTCGCCGGCCGAAGCGGGACAGCCAGTCGGCCACGGGGTGACTCCACAGGAGGTCCGCCTCATCGGACGGCGGGGCTGAGGACGCCCCCGCCCGGGCGGTGTCGTCGATGCTCATGGGGGTCCCTGGTCCGTGCTCATAGGGGTCACCTGTCCATTGTGTGTCCGCCCGCGTGTCCGTCGTGGCTCGCAACGGCTGACCGGCGCGGCATCCGACCTGGTGACCCGGTCGGGTGCCGCGCCGGTGGCGAAGCGGGACGACGTCAGGCGTCGGTCCGTACGAGGCGATAGGCGGCGCCTGCCAGCGCGAGCACCGTCCAGGCGAGGAAGACCACAAGCCCCGCCGTCGGTGACAAGTTCGTCGCGTCGTGGTGCAGCGCGAACATCGACTCGCCCGCGTTGCTGGGCAGGTACGGACCGATGTTGTCCTGCCACGAGGTCGGCAGCAGCGAAATCAGACCGGGAACCAGCATCAGCGCGCCGACCAGGACCGCGATACCGCCGGCGACCGAACGGAGCAGGGCGCCCAGAGCGGTGCCGATCACACCGACCAGCCCGAGGTAGAGACCGGCGCCGAGCAGGCTGCGTACGACACCGGCGTCCGAGAGGGTGAGGGCCGCCCGCGTCCCGGAGAGGATGCCGCCCGCGATCGGGAACGCGATGAAGACGCCGATGGTGGCCACGGCGAGGGCGACCAGGCCGAACACCGCCGACTTGGACCACAGCACCGGCAGGCGGCGCGGAACCGCGGCCAGCGTGGAGCGGATCATGCCGGTGGAGTACTCACCGGCGGTGACCAGCACACCCAGCACACCAAGGGCCAGTTGCGCGAAGTTCGTACCGAACAGGGAGAGACTGAGCGCGGTGGCCCCGACGTCGTCCGGGCGCAGGGGGCGACCGGAGTTGAGCTCGGACTTGAAATGAGCCGCGGCGATCACGCCGAACGCGACCAGGAAGACCAGGCCCAGGCCGAGAGTGATCCAGGTGGAGCGGAGCGACCACAGCTTGGCCCACTCGGAGCGCAGGACCCGACGTCCGGTGACCTTGTAGTGCGGACGGGGCGTCTGTACGGGCGCGGGCGCGGAGCTGTCGTTCACGGTCAGGGTGCTCATGCCGCCCTCCCAGGGGTCTCGACGACGGCGTGGTATTCGACGGCGTCACGGGTCAGGTCCATGAAGGCCTGCTCCAGGGAGACGCTTCTGGAGCTGAGCTCGAACAGGGGAATGCCGTGGTCGGCGGCCTTGCGGCCGATGGCGCGCGCGGACAGGCCGGTCACGTGCAGCTCCTCGGAGCCGACCTCGCCGATGATCTCGACGCCGGCGCCGGCCAGGACCTCGCGCAAGCGGGCCGGCTGGTCGGTCCCCACGGTCACGGTGTCACCGCCGGCCTGCCGGACCAGCTCCTGGACGGTGGTGTCGGCCAGCAGACGTCCGCGTCCCACGATGATCAGGTGCTCGGCGACCAGCGCCATCTCGCTCATCAGGTGGGAGGAGACGAAGACGGTACGACCGTCCGCCGCGAGCCCGGTCAGCAGATTGCGGATCCACAGCACACCTTCGGGGTCCAGCCCGTTGACCGGCTCGTCGAGCATGATGGTGGCCGGGTCGCCAAGGAGGGCCGCGGCAATACCCAGCCGCTGGCCCATCCCGAGGGAGAAGGCGCCCGCGCGCTTCTTGGCCACGGACTGCAGCCCGGTCAGCTCGATGACCTCGTCCACCCTGCGGCGCGGGATGCCGTGGGTGTGGGCCTGCGCCATCAGGTGGTCGAACGCGGAGCGTCCCGGGTGGATCGACTTGGCCTCCAGCAGCGCGCCGACCTCCTGCAGCGGCGCGGTGTGCTGGGCGTAGTGCTTGCCGTTGACGGTCACGCTGCCGCCGGTCGGCGCGTCCAGTCCCACGATCATGCGCATGGTGGTGGACTTGCCGGCGCCGTTCGGGCCCAGGAAGCCGGTGACGGTCCCGGGCTTGACGACGAAGTCCAGCTGGTCGACCGCCGTCTTCTCCCCGTACCGCTTCGTCAGCTGATGCGCCTCGATCATCGTTCTCCCTCACGTTCGGGGGCAGGAACCCCGACTGCCCTTGCTCACCCACCACGCTAGGAGCCCGCCGCCCGGAAACCGTGGTACCCGAGGGGTCATCGCGGCGAGCCGTGTAGTACCCCGGTACGACTGAGGCCTCGCCTGCGCCGCCGGTCTCGTACCCCGTTCGGGGTCATCCCTGCGTGGAGACATGACGACGTGCCCCCGCGGGGAGGGGGTCGGCGCCTGCGGCCAGGGGGAGCCTGAGGGTGAAGGCCGTCGAGCCGGGGCTGCTGGTCAGGTCGACGGTGCCGCCGTGGGCCAGGACCAGGGAGCGCGCGACCGCGAGGCCCAGGCCACTGCCGCCGCGGTCGCGGCTGCGGGCCTTGTCGACGCGGTAGAAGCGGTCGAGCCGTGGGCCGCGGCGTCCTTGGACTGGGTGACCTGGACGAGTTTCATCTGCTCGCCCAGCTGGCGTTCCAGATAGTCCCGCATGTACGTCGTCAGCGCCGTGCCGACGATCGCGAAGACGACGAGGGACAGCGCACCCATCCCGACGGCCAGCCGGGTGCCCAGGCGCGTCCGGCGGTAGGCGTTCCGGAGCCGGCTGATCACTCGGCGACCTGCCGCACCACGTATCCGACGCCCCGCACCGTCTGAATGAGCGGTTCGCCACTGTCGTCGAGTTTGCGGCGCAGGCGGCTCACGAGGTCCTTGCCGAGGTCGACTCCGGATATCTCGGCGCCGATGTGTCCGGCGCCCCCCGGACGCCGATGCCGGTCGTTCGCGTGCTCGCTGCCATGGGCGTGGTCGTGGTTCCGCCTTTCGTACGAGGTATGAGCTACGAAGTACGAGGGCTGAGGGCCGCTCAGCCGACGTGCACCGCCCACTGCATCCACAGCGGGAGCAGGAACAGGGCCGCGACCGAGCTCTTGATCACGAGTGACGCCGACATGTCGACGCCGATGTCGTAGCGCTGGGCGAAAATAAAGAGGTTCTGCGGGGCCGGCATCGCGGCGATGAGCACGAGGTACTTCAGCCAGTCGCCGCCGACGCCGAAGACGGTGGCGCAGACCGCCCAGGTCATCAGGGGAAAGACCAGGCACTTGAACGCGATGAGCCCGATCTCCTCGCGGCTGGTGCCCCGGACGGTGAGTCCGCTGCCGCCCAGATGCAGCCCCAGGGCGAACAGCGCCACGGGGGACGCGCTGTCGCCGACGAACGAGAACCCGTCCAGGACCGCCTTCGGGACGTGCAGCGACAGCAGATTGAGCAGGATGCCCGCGTTGCAGGCGAGGACGAGCGGGGTGGCGAGGGAGGCTCCGACGGCGCGCAGCAGCAGCGGGCCCGGCCCCACCGTGGCGTCACGCTCGGGCCGTCCCAGCTCCATGATCGAGATGATCACGAGGGTCAGGACGCAGACCTGGAAAAGGAGGACCGGGAAGATCGGGGCGGCGTTCCCGAAGAGCGTGATGAACACGGGAACGGCGAAGTAGGCGGTGTTCACCTGCACCCCGGCCATGATGCGCAGCGCCACGGCC
Organism: Streptomyces sp. NPDC048415; assembly: GCF_040651675.1. Taxonomy (NCBI): domain Bacteria; kingdom Bacillati; phylum Actinomycetota; class Actinomycetes; order Kitasatosporales; family Streptomycetaceae; genus Streptomyces; species Streptomyces sp. NPDC048415. The sequence continues at coordinate 98,869 of NZ_JBEZKJ010000018.1, forward strand.
CGGGGATCGCGTACGCCGCGCAGGCCCGCCAGGACCCCGACGGCGAGCACGGCGAGGGCGGCCGTGGTCGCGTAGGCCAGGATGGCGCGCCAGTTGAAGAGGACGCCCAGGTCACTGGTGTAGATGTTGCCGAAGAGATAGCAGGGGACCGCGAAGAGGAACGCGTAGTCGGCGAACGCCCGCGAGCTGTCCGCGGGCACGGTCTTGCGGCGCGCGAGCAGGACTCCGCAACCGAAGGCCAGCACCACCGGTACGAGTTTCTCCAGCGCGGTCAGTGCCCCCATGGCCGTACGGCCTCCCCCTCGTCGGTGAGGGCACGGTAGCCGGTGATCAGTCGCTGGATCACGGAATTCCCGCGCGGCTCGTACGTGTGGTCGTCGATCCGGGACACCGGCAGCACCTCGCACGCCGTACCGCAGACGAACGCGCTGTCCGCCTCCGGACGGACCCGGGGCTCAGGTCCTCCACCGGCGAGGTGCCCGCTGGGGGTGCTCGGCGCCGGGGGCACCGCGGCGGCGGCCCCGGCGCCGATCCCGAACCGGCCGGGAGACAGCCCGAGTACGGCTGTCGTGGAGAGGGCGTTGAGCGCCATCCACAGGCCCTGGCCCATGGTGTGCACCAGGGCCCATGGACTGCACCAGGGTGATTCCTATGAGGGTGCGGGCGGGGCCGCGCGGCGGAAGACACACGTTGACTTCGGCGGTAGACCCGCGCGGTGCGGCGCCGCCCGGGAGGCCGTCAGAACAGTTTGCTGCCCTTCAGCCTCGCTTTGATCGCCTCACGCCCGTTGCCGAGGACCAGTCGGCGCACCACGGGGTCCGCCTCGGTGGCGGCCCAACGGAGCATCCCCAGCAGGGCTTTGGGACGCGGGTTCAAAAAGCGCACCTCGCGCTCGGCGTATCCGAAGTGCTTGGGCACGAAATCGGCCGCCAGCAGCCGTTCGTACAGCAGGTCCGCCGCGTCCGGGGCGCGCACGGCGCCGGCTTCCACCGCCTCGCACTGCTTCACCATCGTCTCGTACAGCTCGGCGAAGCCGTCGTGGTCGGGCCAGTACAGACCGGGGTACGGCACGTCCTCCAGGTCGACGAAGTGCCGGTCGCGGCCGTCCTTGCGGAACTTGGTGAGCGCGCTCTGCATCCGGTACACGCCCGCGTTGGCCCCCCAGGCCCAGATCCTGAAGACCGCGCTCCACAGGTCGTAGTCGCTCCAGGAGATGAAGGCCGAGTTGACCAGCGAGTCGTTGTAGTCGAACAGCGACTGCTGCAGGCGGTCGACGGGGGCGAAGCGCTCGCCGGAGAAGTCGTCGTCCTTGACCGCGCGCAGCAGCCGCCACGCCAGCACGTTCAGGGCCTCGGTCGTGTTGGACAGGCCGCGAGAGAAGAGCGGGTCGAGGAAGCCGGCCGCGTGGGAGAGCAGGAACCAGCGGTCACCTGCGGTCTGTTTCGAGGAGTACTGAAGGCGCCCGGTCGAGGTCCATTCCCGCACCGCCTTCATGCCCTCGAACTGCCGGACGATGTCCGGGAAGGGCGCGGCGAGCCGGGCGAAGTCCTCCTCGGGGCTCAGCCCCTCCGGCTTGGGGAAGCGTCGCGGGTCGACGGTCATACCGACGCTGCACAGCGGATTCTTGGACCACTTGTTGTTGTTGAAGCCGATCACCCAGGCCCAGCCGCGGTCGAACATGTGGTGGACGGTGCCCTCGTACCAGGGGACGGGGGGCCGCTGGCTGTCCGGGAGGTGGTCGAAGAGCCGGTCGGTCGGGGTGAGGTCGACGACGTGGTTCCAGATCGAACGGGAGTGGTGCTTGAACCGGCAGGGGTCCTCGCGCAGCCCGAACTTGTCCGCGACCGGGGAACGGAATCCGCTGGCGTCCACCAGATAGCGGGCCCGGTACTCGCCGTCCTTCCCGGCCAGGGTGACGCCCGAGCCGTCGAAGTCGATGTCGGTGACGAAGAAGTTCTGCCGGGCCTTGCAGCCGTACTTGACCGCCACCTGGAAGAGGTAGGAGTCGGTGTCCTGGCGGAACAAGTGGGCGGCCTCGTGCAGGAGTTGGGGTGGAGTGTTGAACTCGTTGACCTCACGGGGATTCTGCGGGGCGCCTTCGTGGTGGAGCAGGAATCCGAAGTGACGTTTGACGCCGAAGCGCGGTCCGATGGTGCGGGTGGTGTCGGTGAACGAGGCGAGCGCGGCGATCTCCGGAACGTCGTAGCGCTCCGCGAGGGTGCGCAAGGACACCAGGGTGAACGGAATCGTCGACTCGCCGATCGCGAACCGGGGATGCGAACCGGCGTCCAGCAGCAGGACCTTGGTCCCCTGCCGTGCCAGGATCGCTCCGAGAAGCGATCCCGCGATGCCCGATCCGAGGATCGCGACGTCGTAGGTCGTCTTCTCCGGCTCAGCGTTGCCCGTTGGTTTCACGTGCTGTCTCCTTCTCGTCGGGGCGGACAGGACTGCGGCCCGCACACCTCGGCCGCGCGGTCGTTCGACCGCGCGCCCACCGTGCGCCCGTACGACCTGGCGACCGGCCCACGGGGCCGCGGCCGGGTCCTCCGCCGGACGGACCCGGCTGGGTCAGCCGGGACGGCGCACGCCGCGCAGACGCTCCCTGATCAGCCCGCCCATGGCGCCCTTGAGCAGCGCGCCGACCTCGTCGGGAGCGTCGGTGCGGACCCAGCGGGCGGCCCGCGCGATGCGCGCGGGGGTGTTGTGGAAGAACCGGTCGGCCGGGTCTGCCAGACCAAGCGACGGAGGAAGGTAGTCCGCCTCCCGGATCGCGTCGAAGATGCGCTCGGCCGCCGACCCGGGCGTGCGCGTACCGGCCTCCACCTCCTCGCACAGCGTGCGGGTCAGCGGCCCGAGGGCGTTGAAGTGCGCGCTCCCGGGGAACGGCGATCCGGGGTGCCGGGTGTCCTCCAGGTCGCGGAAGACGGAGTCGTCGCCGCTCCTGCCGTAGGCGGCACACGCGTTCTCCACGGCGAGGGCGCCCAGCACGGTGCTCACCGTCCAGGTCCGTACGACGGCGTTGAAGAGCTCGAAGTCGCGGAAGGAGACGAAGGAGGCGTACGTCAGATCGTCGTGCGCGTCGAAGAGGGACTGCTGGAGATCCTCGACGTACTGGAACCGCGTGGTCGACCAGTCACCGTCATGTGCCGCGTCGATCAGGCGCCGGCCGAGCGCGTTGACGACCTCGAGGCTGTGCGCCAGCCCGCGCGAGTAGAGCGGGTCGACGAAGCCGGCGGCGTGGGACGCCAGGCAGTAGCGGTCGCCCACGACGCGCTTGGAGGAGTACTGGAGCCGCCCGGTCGACGTCCAGGGCCGGGCCGGCTCGGCGTGCGTGAACTGCCGTGCCACATCGGGGAACCGGGCCAGAAAGCCGTCGAACTCCTCCTGCGGCGACAGGTCGGAGGCGGGGTGCTTGCGCGGATCGAGGGTGAGGCCGACGCTGCATCGGCTGTTGGCGGAGCGCGGCTGGTTGTCGAAGGGGATGACCCACAGCCAGCCGCCGTCGAAGACATGGTGCAGGGTGCCCTGGTGCCATGGGCTCGGCTGGTCGTGCAGCCGCCCGGCCGGAGTCTCGTCGTACGGGGTCACACCTGTCATGTGGGTGAAGAGGGTGCGGGAGTGGTGCCGCGCCCGGGTCGGCTCCTCCCTCAGCTGCAACTCCCTCGACACCGGCGCCTGCGGTCCGCCCGCGTCGACCACGTACCGTGCGGACTCCTCCCCCTTCCCTGTGCGCAGGGTCACCCCGGTGTCGGCGTCGATCCGCAGCCCGTCCAGGCGTGCGTCGGGTCCGGTGCGCACCGTCGCCCCGTACCGGCGGGCGACACCCAGGAGATGGGCGTCGATGTCCTGCCGGTAGAGATGGGGCACGGGCGGGACGATCGAGGGGTTGACGACCTGATAGATCTCCCCCGGGTGCTGGGGCAGGTGCGCGCGGTGATGGACGAAGCCCATGTTGCGCAGCACGCCGCAGTTCGGCGAGATCTCGCGCTGAACCGCCCTGAGACTGCTGAGGTGTTCGACCTCGGGCACCCGGTAGCGTCGGGCGACCAGGCGGGCGAGCGCCGCGGTGTACGGCACCATCGACTCCCCCACCGCGAAGCGCGGCGCCGGCTCCCGCTCGAGCAGGAGCGTCCGCACCCCGCCCCGCGCGAGCACCGCCGCGAGCAGCGCCCCCGCGAACCCGCCGCCGATCACCGCCACGTCGTACACCGTGCGCGAATTCTCCTCGCCGGTCACGCCCACGTGCCCCACCACCACTCGGTGCCGAATTCTGGACGTGTTGAATTCTATAGGCGTTGAGTTACCGGGTAAAGACCCGTCGGCCGGTCAAGTGCCGGGCACCAATGGGTCGTTCAGCGGCGCCGACGGGATTCCGCGCAGCGGGACGGGAGGAGCTGCAACGCCCGAACGAGGAGACAGAGCGGCTCACCGGCCACAAGCCGAGGCTGATGCGGCCCCCGCAGGGGCGGACGAACGACACGCAGTACGCCTTCAGCGGCATGGCGCCCAACTCCCCCTGGGGGCGGCGTGCATTGCTCGCCCCATGAGGGAATGGCAGGCCGGTGGCACCCGACATCAGCCGGTTGCGTGAGAGTTCACCTCCCGTTCCACCGCCTTCGTATGCCTACGATCACCTCGTGGTCCGATTCCTGCTGGAACGCGTATCCCCGCATCCCGTCGCACAGAGCTGGCGGTGCCTCACCGACTGGCCCCGGCATGCGGACGTCGTACCGCTGACCCGGGTCACCGTGCGCACGCCGCCGCCGACCCGGGAGGGCACGGTGTTCGTGGCACGTTCGGGGCTGGGGCCCCTGGCGTTCGAGGATCCGATGGAGGTCGCCATCTGGCAGCCGCCGCGGGACGGGAGTCCGGGACTGTGCCGGCTGGTCAAGCACGGCACCTTCGTCACCGGTTGGGCCGAGATCGAGGCGCACCCGGCGGCCGACGGCGGCTCTCGGGTGGTCTGGCGGGAGGATCTGAGCGTGCGCTGGTTGCCCCGGGTCGCCGATCGGCCGCTGGAGTGGGCGGCGCGGTGGATGTTCGGGCGGGCGGTGGAGAGGCTGCTTCGGCGGGGGTGAGGGCACGCGGTCCGGCGCCTCGCCGGGGTCACTGCATGCGGCACGCGAAAGGGCCCGCCGTTGTGTGCGGCGGGCCCTTTTCGTCGTACAGCGCTCAGGCCACCGATCCGATCCGCCCGGCGGGTACCGACGTCGCGTCGTGGTGGATCGATGTGTGAGCACCGGTCAGTGAGACCCCGCTCCCTCCACGCCGGTTGGCCACGATCTCCGCGGCGATCGACAGCGCCGTCTCCTCGGGGGTACGGGCACCCAGGTCCAGGCCGATGGGAGAGCGCAGCCGGGCCAGCTCCAGCTCACTCACGCCGACTTCGCGCAGGCGCTCGTTGCGGTCCAGGTGGGTGCGGCGGGAGCCCATCGCGCCCACGTACGCCACCGGAAGCCGCAGCGCGAGCTGGAGGAGCGGAACGTCGAACTTGGCGTCGTGGGTCAGCACGCACAGGACCGTTCGGGCATCGACCTCCGTCGATTCCAGGTACGTGTGCGGCCACTGCACGACGATCTCGTCCGCGTCCGGGAAGCGGGCCTCCGTCGCGAAGACCGGGCGGGCGTCGCACACCGTGACGCGGTATCCCAGGAACTTGCCAATGCGGACCAGCGCCGACGCGAAGTCGATGGCGCCGAAGACGATCATGCGCGGGGGCGGGACCGAGGACTCGACCAGGACGGTGAGCGGTGCTCCGCAACGAGAGCCCTGCTCTCCTATCTCCAGGGTGCCGGTGCGGCCCGCGTCCAGGAAGGCGGTCGCCTCGCCGACGACCGTGCGGTCCAGTTCGGGGTGGGCGCCGAAGCCGCCCTCGTACGAGCCGTCGGGGCGTACGACGACGGCGCGGCCCATCAGCTCGGCGGGACCGCTCACGATGCGTGCGACCGCGGCCGCCTCCCCGCCCGCCGCGGCGGCCAGCGCGGTCGCGAGCACCGGCCGGGCGGGGTCGCCGCGGCGGACCGGTGTGACCAGGATGTCGATGACGCCGCCGCACGTCAGGCCGACGGCGAAGGCGTCCTCGTCGCTGTAGCCGAAGCGCTCCAGGGCCGTTTCGCCGTCCTCCAGAGCCTGTCTGCACAGTTCGTAGACCGCGCCCTCCACGCAACCGCCGGAGACCGAGCCGATCGCCGTGCCGTCGGAGTCGACGGCGAGTGCGGCGCCCGGCTGGCGGGGTGCGCTGCCACCGACGGCCACCACGGTGGCGACGGCGAAATCGCGTCCCTGCTCGACCCACCGGTGCAGCTCTTCGGCGATGTCCAGCATCTCTCGGTCTCCTTAACAGCGGTTGCGTGGAAGGCGGGCCCGGTTCGACCACCGGGCCCAAGGCGTCAGTGGACGCCCATCCAACTCTCGATCGGATTCAGGGCGAAGTAGACGAAGAAGATCGCCGTCAGGCCCCACATGAACGCCCCGATCTCCCGGGCCTTGCTCTGAGCGACCTTGATGGCGACGTAGCTGATGACTCCGGCCGCCACACCCGCGGTGATCGAGTATGTGAACGGCATGATCACGACCGTCAGGAAGACCGGGATCGCGGTGGCGCGGTCGGCCCAGTCCACATGGCGAGCGTTCATCATCATCATGGCGCCGATGACCACCAGCGCCGCCGCCGCGACCTCGCCGGGGACGATCGCCGTCAGCGGGGTGAAGAAGAGGCACGCCGCGAAGAACAGGCCGGTGACGACCGAGGAGAGGCCCGTGCGGGCACCCTCGCCGACACCGGTCGCCGATTCGACGAAGACGGTCTGACCGGACGCGCCGGCGACACCGCCGACCGCTCCGCCCGCACCGTCGATGAACAGCGCCTTCGACAGGCCCGGCATCCGGCCCTGCGCGTCGGCCAGCTTGGCCTCCGTGCCGACGCCGATGATGGTGGCCATCGCGTCGAAGAACCCGGCGAGCACGAGGGTGAAGACGATCATGCCGACCGTCATCGCGCCGACCTTGCCCCAGCCGCCGAACTCGACGTTTCCGAAGAGCGAGAAGTCCGGCATCGAGACGGCGCTGCCGTGCAGTTCGGGAGCGCCGCTGGCCCACTGCTTGGGGTCGATGACGCCGAGGCCGTTGAGGGTGACGGCCACGATCGTGCCGGAGATGATGCCGATCAGGATGGCGCCGGGGATGTTGCGCGCCTGGAGCATGAAGATCAGGAGCAGGGTCGCCGCGAAGAGCAGCACCGGCCAGCCGGCGAGTTCACCGGCCGGGCCGAGGGTGACCGGGGTCGCCTTGCCCGGGTGGACGAAGCCCGCCTTGACCAGGCCGATCAGCGCGATGAACAGGCCGATGCCCATGGTGATGGCGTGCTTCAGCGCCAGCGGGATCGCGTTCATGATCATCTCGCGGAGGCCGGTGACGACCAGGAGCATGATGACCGCGCCGTACATCACGCACATGCCCATGGCCTGCGGCCAGGTCATCTGCGGGGCGACCTGCGAGGAGAGCACACCGGAGACGGAGAGTCCCGCGGCGAGGGCGAGCGGCACCTTGCCGACGAAGCCCATGAGGAGCGTGGTGAAGGCCGCCGCGAACGCGGTCGCGGTGATCAGACCCTTCTGGCCGAGCGTGTCCCCCGCCGCGTCCTGGCCGGACAGGATCAGGGGGTTGAGCAGCAGGATGTACGCCATCGCCATGAAGGTGGTGACGCCGCCGCGCACCTCACGCGCGAGCGATGATCCTCTCTGGGATATGTGAAAGTACTGGTCGAGCCAAGACCGTCCGGCCGGGACACGGGTACCCGTGCCCGCGTCCTCCGCGGTGGTCTTCGGCTCCATTGACTGCTGGGTCATGTGGGCCTACTCCCAAGGTTCAAAGGGGCACCCGCCTCAACCGCCCTGACGGTTGAGCAACCACCTGGTGGCTGCGGGATTTGGGAAGGTGCTTCGGCCGCACGACCCGGGGGACGGCCCGAGACGAACGAAAGGGACTGGTGCTGGTGCTTCTGTCGTGCCAAGTTCCGCGAGCGGTGCGGTACTTGAGTACTCCGGGCGGCGCGGGAGTGTGTGACGTTCCGTGCGCCGCCCGGAGAGCCTTACGCGGTGCCCGTGAGGTGCTCGGGGCGTACCGGCGTGCGGTTGAGCTCCAGACCCGTCGCGTTCCGGATCGCCGCGAGGACGGCCGGGGTGGACGACAGGGTCGGGGCCTCGCCGATGCCACGGAGCCCGTACGGGGCGTGGTCGTCGGCGAGTTCGAGCACGTCGACGGGGATGGTCGGCGTGTCGAGGATGGTGGGGAGCAGGTAGTCCGTGAAGGACGGGTTCCTGACCTTCGCGGTCTTGGGATCGACGACGATCTCCTCCATCACCGCGATGCCCATGCCCTGGATGGTGCCACCCTGGATCTGGCCGATGACGGAGAGCGGATTGAGCGCCTTGCCGACGTCCTGGGCGCAGGCCAGTTCGATGACCTTGACCAGGCCGAGCTCGGTGTCCACCTCGACGACGGCGCGGTGCGCGGCGAAGGTGTACTGGACGTGACCGAAGCCCTGGCCGGTACGCAGGTCGAAGGCCTCCGTCGGACGGTGCCGCCACTCGGCCTCGACCTCGACGGCCTCGCCTTCGAGGACGTCGACCAGATCGGCGAGGACCTCGCCGCCGTCGGTGACGACCTTGCCGCCCTCCAGGAGGAGTTCGGCGGTGGCCCAAGCCGGGTGGTACGTACCGAACTTGCGGCGGCCGATCTCCAGGACCTTCTCGCGCACCAGCTCGCAGGAGTTCTTGACGGCGCCACCGGTGACGTACGTCTGACGCGACGCGGACGTCGAACCGGCGCTGCCCACCTGCGTGTCGGCCGGGTGGATCGTCACCTGGGTGACGCCCAGCTCGGTGCGGGCGATCTGCGCGTGGACGGTGACACCGCCCTGGCCGACCTCCGCCATCGCGGTGTGCACGGTCGCGACGGGCTCGCCGCCCACCACCTCCATGCGGACCTTGGCCGTCGAGTAGTCGTCGAAGCCCTCGGAGAAGCCGACGTTCTTGATGCCGACCGCGTAGCCCACACCGCGTACGACGCCTTCACCGTGCGTGGTGTTGGACAGGCCGCCCGGCAGCTGGCGTACGTCGGCCTGCTCGCCGGCCGCGAGCCACTGCTGCTCGGGCGGCAGCGGCATCGCCTTGACGCGGCGCAGCAGTTCGGCGACCGGGGCGGGCGAGTCGACGGGCTGGCCCGTCGGCATGACGGTCCCCTGCTCCATCGCGTTGAGCTGACGGAACGCGACCCGGTCCATGCCCACCTTGTCGGCGAGCTTGTCCATCTGCGCCTCGTACGCGAAGCACGCCTGGACCGCGCCGAAGCCGCGCATGGCACCGCAGGGCGGGTTGTTGGTGTAGAGGGCGACGGCCTCGATGTCGACGTCGTCGATCACGTACGGGCCCGCGCCCAGCGAGGAGGCGTTGCCGACGACCGCCGGGGAGGCCGACGCGTAGGCGCCGCCGTCCAGGACGATCCGCGCCTTCATGTGCGTGAGCTTGCCGTCCTTGGTCGCCCCGTGCTCGTAGGAGAGCTTCGCGGGGTGGCGGTGGACGTGTCCGAAGAAGGACTCGAAGCGGTTGTAGACGATCTTGACCGGCTTGCCGGTGCGCAGCGCGAGCAGGCAGGCGTGGATCTGCATCGACAGGTCCTCGCGGCCGCCGAACGCGCCGCCGACGCCGGAGAGCGTCATACGGATCTTGTCCTCGGGCAGGCCGAGGACCGGGGCGATCTGCTTGAGGTCGGAGTGCAGCCACTGGGTGGCGATGTAGAGCTCGACGCCGCCGTCCTCGGACGGCACGGCCAGGCCGGACTCCGGGCCGAGGAAGGCCTGGTCCTGCATGCCGAAGGCGTACTCGCCCTTGACGATGAAGTCGGCCTTCTTGGCGGCCTCTTCGACATTGCCGCGGATGATCGGCTGGCGGTGCACGATGTTCGGGTGCGGGACATGGCCGATGTGGTGGTCGTCGCGACCCTCGTGGATCAGGATCGCGTCGGGCGCGGTCGCGGACGCCTCGTCCGTGATGACCGGCAGCTCCTTGTACTCCACCTTGATCTTGGCGGCGGCGCGGCGCGCGGTCTCCGGGTGGTCGGCGGCGACGATGGCGACCGGCTCACCGTGGTGGCGGACCTTGCCGTGGGCGAGGACCGGGGTGTCCTGGATCTCCAGGCCGTAGTTCTTCACCTCGGTCGGCAGGTCGTCGTACGTCATGACGGCGTAGACACCCGGCTGCGCGAGGGCCTCGGAGGTGTCGATCGACACGATCTCGGCGTGGGCGACGGTGGAGCGCAGGATCTGGCCCCACAGCATGTCCTCGTGCCACATGTCGGACGAGTACGCGAACTCGCCGGTGACCTTGAGGGTGCCGTCCGGGCGGAGCGTCGACTCGCCGATACCGCCCTTGGACTTGGTGCCCTGGGTGATTTTGGTGGGCGTACCCGTGGTTCCCATGGTCAGACCGCCTCAGACTGACGTGCGGCCGCGAGGCGGACCGCGTCCATGATCTTCTCGTAGCCGGTGCAGCGGCAGAGGTTGCCCGAGAGCGCTTCGCGGATGTCCGCGTCGGTCGGGTTCGGGTTGTGCTCCAGCATCTCGTCGGCCGCGACCAGCAGACCCGGGGTGCAGAAGCCGCACTGGACGGCGCCGGCGTCGATGAACGCCTGCTGGATGGAGGAGAGTTCGGTGCCTTCACCGGTCTGCGAGTCCTGCGGCTTGGACTCCCACCGCTTGGCCTCGTCCAGCGTGGTGCCGGACTTCCCGGCCGTACCGCAGGCTCCCGTAGCGCAACCGCCGTGCTCGGCACGCTGCTTGGCGAAGTCCGCGAGGCCCTCGACCGTGACGACCTCGCGGCCCTCGACCTGACCGGCCGCGACCAGACACGAACACACCGGCAGCCCGTCGAGGCGGACCGTGCAGGAACCGCACTCGCCCTGCTCGCAGGCGTTCTTGGAACCAGGAAGGCCGAGGCGCTCGCGCAGGACGTACAGAAGGGACTCGCCCTCCCAGACGTCGTCGGCTTCCTGCTTGCGGCCGTTGACCGTGAAATTGACGCGCATTACGCGACTCCCTCCGTGCTGGCGGCGGTGCCGCGGTAGGACTCCCAGGCCCAGGTCAGGGTGCGGCGGGCCATGATGCCGACCGCGTGGCGGCGGTAGCTCGCCGTGCCCCGGACGTCGTCGATCGGGTTGCAGGCGGCGGAGCAGAGGTCCGCGAACTGCTTGGCGGCCGACGGGGTGATGATCTTTCCGTTGTCCCAGAAGCCGCCCTCTTCGAGCGCCGCGTTCAGGAACTCCTCGGCGGCCTTGGCACGGACGGGCGTGGGCGCGGCGGAACCGATGCCGGTGCGGACCGTCCGCGACGAGGGGTGCAGCGCCAGGCCGAAGGCGCAGACCGCGATGACCATGGCATTGCGGGTGCCGACCTTCGAGTACTGCTGCGGGCCGTCCGCCTTCTTGATGTGTACGGCCCTGATCAGCTCGTCGGGGGCGAGCGCGTTGCGCTTGACGCCGGTGTAGAACGCGTCGATCGGGATCAGCCGCGAGCCGCGTACGGACTCGACCTCGACCTCGGCGCCCGCCGCGAGGAGCGCGGGGTGGGCGTCACCGGCCGGGGAGGCGGTGCCGAGGTTGCCGCCCACGCCGCCGCGGTTGCGGATCTGCGGGGAGGCGACGGTGTGGGAGGCCAGGGCCAGCCCCGGGAGCTCCGCGCGCAGGTTCTCCATGATCTTGGTGTACGGAACGGAGGCGCCCAGGCGCACGCTCTCCTCGCCGGCCTCCCACTCGCTCAGCTCACCGATGCGGTTCAGATCCAGCAGGTACTCGGGCCGGCGGTGGTCGAAGTTGATCTCGACCATCACATCGGTGCCACCCGCAATCGGCACAGCCGTGGGGTGCTCAGCCTTGGCGGCGAGCGCCTCCTCCCAGCTGGCGGGGCGAAGGAAGTCCATGAGTGGCTCTCTTCATTCGTATCGTGGGGTCGTTCTGTTTGAGCCAGATCGTGTGCGGTCGGGCTGGCTCGTTCATGAGTTGTTCACGTGGATTGGGGCCAGTACACAGCGCGGTCCCGCCCCTGGGTCAGTCACTGAAACCATGAAGGAGTTGGCTGGCCAGGGAGCTCATCTTGTAGATTCGTATGAACGGAGGTCATCAGTAACCTCTCTGCTTCCCCCTGGAAACAGTGAGCCCAGCTCTCGAAAGCCCAGGACACAGGCCCAAGCGGGCCCAAGCGGGCCGAGGACGGCGGCCCGAGCGGGCCAAGGACCCTCACGCGGGGGCCTCACCACAGATCCATCGTAGATTTCGAGACAAAGATCGGCGGCGACGAGAATGCGGCTGCGCGCACTGCTGGACACCGACGCGCTGGGCCTGCGGCTGCTCGGCGGCGAGGACGAGCTGGACCGCACCGTGCGCGGTGTGATGACCACGGACCTCAAGGACCCCAGCCGCTACCTCTCGGGCGGCGAGCTGGTCCTCACGGGCCTCGCCTGGCGGCACGACGCCGCGGACTCCGAGCCCTTCGTCCGCATCCTCGCGAGCGCCGGGGTCGCGGCCCTGGCCGCCGGTGAGGCGGAACTCGGCGACATCCCGGACGACCTGGTGGTGGCCTGCGTCCGGAACCGGCTGCCGCTGTTCGCCGTGAACGAGTCGGTGGCGTTCGCGACGATCACCGAACACGTCGTACGGCAGGTGTCCGGCGAGCGGGCCGGGGACCTCGCGGCCGTGGTCGACCGGCACCGGCGGATGATGACCTCGGGCCCGGCGGGCGGCGGCCCGGACGTGGTCCTGGACCTGCTGGGCAGCGACCTGGACCTGAACGCCTGGGTGCTCTCCCCCACTGGACGGCCCGTCGCCGGCTCGAAGGTCGCGGGGGCCGCGCTGTCCGCGGACGTGTGCGCCAAGCTGGCCGCCGAGCACCTGGCGGCGGTACGCACCGGCCGCCGGGCGCCACACCGGGTCACGGTCGGCACGACGACGTACTCGCTCTTCCCGATCCGCTCGTCCGGGCGCTCCACGGGCGCCTCCCGGGATGTGCGCGAGACGGTGCTCTCCGACTGGCTGCTGGCCGTCGAGGCGGACGCCGGGGACTGGCCCGAGGGGCGGCTCGATCTGCTCCAGGGCGTCACCCAGCTGATCGCGGTGGAGCGTGACCGCCGGGACGCGGCGCGCACGGTGCGACGGCGGCTCGCGCAGGAGGTCCTGGAGCTGGTCCAGACGGGGGCCGCACCCGCCGAGATCGCGGCGCGCCTGCGGGTCGCGGCGCCGGTGCTGCTGCCGGGCCTGGGCGCCGCCCCGCACTGGCAGGTGGTGGTGGCGCGCGTCGAGTGGGACGGCGCCGAGATCGAGGGCGGCCCGGTGGCCCAGTCGCTCCTGGAGGAAATCCTCGTCGACCCGCTGTCCACCGGTCCGGAGCAATCCGACCGCATAGCCGTCGCCCATACGGGTGACGAGGCGATCGCCCTCGTACCGCTTCCCGCGGTGTCGTCGGAGCACGACGGCTCCGAGTCGGGGGTGCAGGCCGACGCGCTCCTGGAGGCCGTACGGGATCCGCTGTCGGCCGGTCTGAACGACGACGGCCGGGCCACGCTCGGCGTCAGCGCCGCCGTGCACTCGGCGGAGGGGCTGCGCGGCGCCCTGGAGGAGGCCCGGCACGCCCGCCGGGTCGCCGCGGCGCGCCCCGGCCGGGTGTGCGCGGCCGGCCACCAGGAGCTCGCCTCGCATGTGCTGCTGCTGCCCTTCGTGCCGGACGACGTCCGCCGCGCCTTCACCGCGCGGCTGCTGGACCCCCTCCGCGACTACGACCGCCGCCACCGCGCCGAGCTGATCCCCACCCTCGAGGCGTTCCTGGACTGCGACGGCTCCTGGACGCGCTGTGCCAGCCGTCTGCACCTGCATGTCAACACTCTGCGCTACCGGGTGGGCCGGATCGAGCAGTTGACGAGTCGTGATCTGTCCCGCCTGGAGGACAAGTTGGACTTCTTCCTGGCGCTGCGCATGAGCTGACTCCCGATGCCGCCGAGGAGCCGACGGACTCCCATGACTTTGTGAAATCCTTCACCCACCCCCTTGGCCGGGCCCTGCGATCCGTGCTGAGATGCCAGCACTCAACAGCTCAATGGTGTGCTCGGGGAGGGCAACGTGGCGCATACCGCCATGTCTGGTTACGGAACGACTGCAGGGGACGATCCACTCCAGACCGCGGTATGGCGGCTGCGCTCGCGCGCCTGCTGGGCCGACGCGGCCGCGCTGCTCGAGCCGCACACCGCGGCGGCGGCGCTGCAGAGAGCCTCGCTCCTCGTCGAGCGGTGCCTGTACACCGAACAGGGCTGGGCCGAGGCGGAGGACGCGCTGAGGACGGCGGAGGCGCTGGCGCAGAGCGACGACGAGCGGGGCGCTGCGGCCTGTGAGCGCGGGCAACTGGCGTACGCGGCGACGCTGCTCGGGGTGCGCGACCGGGCGGACGAGGCGCGGGCGGCGCTCGGCCGGGCCGCCGCGCTGCTCGCTCCCGGGGCGCCCGGGCGGGCCCTCCTCGACTTCCGTCGGGGGCTGCTGGCCGAGAACCTCGCGCGCTCCCCGCAGGCGGCCCGCGCCGCGTACCGGCGCGCTCACGCGGGCGCGGTCGCCCACGGGGACCCGCTGCTGCTCTCGTTCACCTGGCGGCACCTCGCCGGACTCGCCCTGCGGGACGGGGAGCTGGCGGAGGCGCGCCACGGGTTCACCGAATCCCTCCGGATCCGGGAGGAGTTGGGGTATCTCGTGGGTACGGCACCGGCGTTGGCGTCGCTGGCCGACGCGGAGACCGAGCCCGAGGCGTCTCGGCTGCGCGCCGAGGCGGGGCGGTTGTTCCGGTTGCTCGGGGGCGTACCCACCTGGCTGGCGCAGCAGTTGACTCCGCCCGCGGCGACAGCCTGACCTCCCGGCTCAGTTGCTCTGGACGTGCGCCAGCAGGCTGCGGGCGAACGTCTCGACGCTTGCGCGCAATGCGGGGTCGTGGGCCACGTAGACGACGACGGCCACGATCACCAGGAGAGTCAGGAAGCCGCGCAGGCCGCCGCCCCGGCTCCCGGTGTACGGCAGGGGACGGTGCGTGTGGGGCGCGCCGGTGTGGCGGGCGTGGGCCATGTCGTGCGTGTGGCGGTGCTGCCGTACATGGTTCTGATGGATCTGCTGGGCCTGCTGGGCGGCCTGCTGCGCCTGCTGCTGAGCCATGAAGGACGGGTCGGGCATCGGTCTCTCCCCCGGTTTGGGTCCGGCTCTCGCCGTGTATCCGGGGGCACGCGTGCGGGGCGGCCCGGGTTCCCGGCGGCGGGGGATGTTGCACGGACCGTACGGGTCCGCGACATGGGCGATCGGAAGCGCGCGTACCGGACGCTTCAGCACCCGCCGGCGAAGTGCTCCCGCGCCAGGGACTGCACCACCGTCAGGTCCTCGGCGATCAACGCGTCGAGAAGCGCGGTGTGTTCGGCGGCGTCGGCCAGGAGGTCGGCCCGGCCCCGGGAGACGGGACCGCCGACGAGGGGCCACTGGGCGCGGCGGTGCAGGTCGTCCGCGATCTGCACCAGCTGTCGGTTGCCCGCGAGAGCGAGGACAGCGCGGTGGAAGGCGCGGTCACACTCGGCGTAGGTCGCGCGGCAGCCCGAGGACGCGGCCCGCACCGTGGCCTCGGCGAGCGGGCGCAGCTCCGCCCAGCGCGCGGCGGGGACGGTGCGCGCGAGGCGCAGCATCACCGGGACTTCGATCAGCGCCCTGATCTCGGCGAGTTCGGCGAGCTCACGCGTGCCGCGCTGGACGACCCGGAAGCCCCGGTTGGGTACGACCTCGACGGCGCCCTCGAGCGCGAGCTGCTGCATCGCCTCCCGTACCGGCGTCGCGGACACCCCGAACCGCTCGCCGAGCGCGGGCGCCGAGTACACCTCTCCGGGGGCGAGCTCCCCGGCCACGAGCGCGGTGCGCAGGGCGTCGAGGATCTGCCCGCGCACGGAGGCCCGCTGTACGACGGGACGGGCGCCCTCGGCGCGGGTGCGCGGGATGGGCGGCTCACTGTGGGTGTGCTCGCCGCGCGCCCCGGCGCCGGCACCGGCGGCCGTGACGCCCCGCTCGCGGTCCACGTCCATGGCCCGCTGCCGTGCGGGCACCCGAACGGTCCCCGTACGCACCTCCGGGACCCCCGGGCCGGTGGAGACGTGCGCGCCCAGCGGGCCGGCCTGCTCCACGGGGTCCTCCTGCGGGCTTGGTCGTACTTGGGGGTCATTGGGGCGGTTGTCACCCGTCCGTCAAGCACCATAGGCGCACATGGCGTCAGTTCAAACATTCACCGCCTTGGGTAAGGTGAGCCTTACCTGCAAACGATCGTGAAGCGGTGGTTCTCGCATGTCCGCTCCCGCCCTGCCCCTAGACGCCTCGGCCGTCGCGGACGCGTACGCCCGGCTGACCGACGCCTTCCCCGGGCTGAGCGTCACGGAGCTACGGCACGGGGAAGAAGCCCCACGCGGCGACGGCTGGATGGCCGCCGCCCGGCTCGCGGAGGGCGGGGTCGACCTGGACGCGTTCCTCGCCTGGGACGAGGCGCAGGTGATCCGGGACTACGGACAGCGGGCGCGCCCGGACGTCGTGGCCGGATTCGGACTGCACCGGTACGCGTGGCCCGCCTGCCTGCTGATCACCGCCCCCTGGTTCCTTCGGCGCCGCGTGCCCCGCCTCCCTGTGGAACACGTCACATACCAGCGCGCCCTCGGCAGGATGGCCGTCCGCGTCACCACGTTCGCGTGCCTGCCCGGCGATCCGGCGGCCGGGCTGCCGGGCGCCCGGGTGGTCCCGGACGAGGAAGCGCTGCGGGCCGAGGTACGGGCCGCCGTGGCCGAACACCTGGAGCCCGTCCTCGGCGGCTTCGGCCCCCGCATGCGGCGGCGCGGCCGGGCCCTGTGGGGCATGGCGACCGACGAGATCGTCGAGGGCCTCTGGTACGTCGCCCACCTGCTCGGCGAGGAGCGGCGCGCGATGCGCGAGCTGGAGCTGCTGCTGCCGGGGGCGACCCAGCCGTACACCGGCTCCGCCGCGTTCCGTGAGCTGACCGGCCCGGACGGGGAGTCACTGTCCACCCGCGACCGGGTGAGCTGCTGCCTCTTCTACACCCTGCGCCCCGAGGACACCTGCGCCACCTGCCCGCGCACCTGTGACGCGGACCGTGTGACGAAGTTGGCGGCGGCCGCCGCCAGTTGAGGCACCCCGGCGGGGACCCGGCTCACCCGTGACCTAAGATCAACTCTCCCAGGACTCCCCACGGAGCCCGGGAGCCCCTCACGGAGCCTCCTGGCGGATTACCGGCGATTCACAACTTCCTCACTTGTCGCAGGAACTTTCCGTGGAACCATCCGTACGGGTAATCTTATTCGCACTCAACTCCCGTCCCTCGCGCGGCAGTTCGAGCAGAATGTCGCCCTGCGCATCCCCTTGCACTCCCTTGGCGGCCTCTTGCCCCGAAACCCCCTGAGGGCCGACGGGATTGGGCCACTATGGCGGGCGTTACGCCCTATCCCAATGCAAGGGACCCCAGATGAGACTGACCGACATATCGCTGAACTGGCTGCTTCCGGGCGCCGTTTTGCTCCTGGGACTGCTGGCGGCGGTGGCGGTGCTCGCGCGCGGCAAGCGGTCCGGGGAAAGCGCGAGCAGCGACGACTCGTGGGAGCGCAGCGAAGAACGCCGCAGGCGCAAGGAGGCTCTCTACGGCACCGCCTCCTATGTGCTGCTGTTCTGCTGCGCCGCGGTCGCCGCGGCTCTTTCCTTCCACGGCCTGGTCGGCTTCGGCGAGCAGAACCTCGGCCTCTCCGACGGCTGGGAGTACCTCGTCCCGTTCGGCCTGGACGGCGCGGCCATGTTCTGCTCCGTGCTCGCGGTGCGCGAGGCCAGCCACGGTGACGCGGCGCTCGGCTCCCGGATACTCGTATGGACGTTCGCGAGTGCGGCGGCCTGGTTCAACTGGGTGCACGCGCCGCGGGGCATCGACCACGCGGGCGCTCCGCAGTTCTTCGCCGGCATGTCGATGTCGGCCGCCGTGCTGTTCGACCGCGCGCTGAAGCAGACCCGCCGTGCCGCGCTGCGTGAGCAGGGCCTGGTCCCGCGTCCGCTCCCGCAGATCCGCATCGTCCGCTGGCTGCGCGCGCCCCGTGAGACGTACAGCGCCTGGTCTCTGATGCTCCTTGAGAACGTCCGTACCCTCGACGAGGCCGTCGACGAGGTGCGCGAGGACCGCCGCCAGAAGGAGCAGAACCGAATGCGCCGCCGGAACGAGGAGCGGGTCAACCGGGCCCACCTCAAGGCGCTCAGCCGCGGCCACCGCGGACTGGCCGGCCGTGGCACCGGACGGGAGCTGGAGACGGCGACCGTGGAGCGGGCGCCCGCCCAGGCCTCAGCGGAGCCTGCCATATCGACCGCGGAGCAACTGCCCGTACGCTCACGGCCCTCCCTTACTCCCGTCCGCAAGAGCACTGAGCCGATCACCGTCGACCTCACCGCGGAGGACGACACGATGGCCCTGCCGCGCCTCGACTCCCTGGAGCGCAAGCTCAAGGACCTCGAGCAGCAGTTCGGCTGACCCCATGGACGGGGCTCGGGTCTGATCAGGCCCGGACGGTCCGGCCGCGCACCGGCCGGACCCGGACAGAAACAACGGCGGCGTGGTGTCTACACCACGCCGCCGTCCAGTTCGAACCACACCGCCTTGCCCACGCCATGCGTCCGTACGCCCCACGCGTCCGCCAGGGACTGCACGAGAACGAGGCCTCTGCCGTGCGTACCGTCGTCGGCGGCCGGTACCCGCAGTCTGGGCCTGCGTGCCACGAAGTCCCGTACCTCCACGCGGAGTCCACGGGGTCCCACGGTGGCCGTCAGGACCGCGTCGTTGTCAGTGTGAATCAGTGCGTTGGTGACGAGCTCGCTGGTCAGCAGCTCGGCTATCTCGGACCTTCCCGGCTTCCCCCAGTGCCGTAACAGCTCCCGCAGCGCCTTTCTGGCCTCGGGCACCGCCCGCAGATCCGCCCTGCCCAGCCTGCGCCTGAGCTGCGCGCCGTCCGGCTGGTCCGTCACCTCGTCGGTCGCTTCCTCCACTGCCCTGGCGGAGGAGGCCCCCGTGGTCATGGGCCCACCTCCTCTTGCCTGCCTCTTCATGACCCCCGCCTGCGTGCCGATGTCGGTTCCCCTCCTGCTCGAACACGTTCACGGGGATCCATGCCCCGTGGGGAACGTGACAGTCATGTCGAATGGTCAACCACCCGTCGGACCCACGCGGGTGCGCGGCGTTCTCGCGGGGAGGTGACACGGTGGACAGAGCCGTCCGAGCGTCGATGAGCCGCCGTGCACGACGACCGTTCGCTGGTGGAGGGGCGCCTGGAGCGCGCGCTGCGGCAGTTCCTGTGCCCCGCGCAGTACGCGGACCGGGTGCCGCTGGTGCTGTCCGCGTGGCACGTGCCCGGCGAGCCGGTGCCGTTGGACCAGGCGCTGCAGGCCGCGTACGAGCCCTTCACCACCGGAGCACTCTGGGGAAAGCCCTGGTCGACGAGTTGGTTCCGGATCGTGGGCCGGGTGCCGGGGAGTGGACCGGCCGCCTGGTGGAGGTGGCGTCGACCCCGGCTTCACGGGTGACGGGCCCGGTTTCCAGGCGGAGGGGCTCCTCTACGACGCCGGCGGCGTCCCCCTCAGGGGCGTTCACCCGCACGACCGGCATCTGACCGTCGGGGCGCCCGCGAGGGGAGGCGAGGCCGTCCATCTGCTGCTGGAGGCGGCGGCCGACCCGGCCGTCCCGCACGGCTTCGAGCCCACGTCTCCCGGGGACGTGCTGACCGCCGGCGATCGGCCGATCTACTGATTCGCCGCTGTCGATCTCGCCGTACTCGACGAGGACGTGTGGCGGCTCTTCCTGGACATCGAGGTGCTGTCGGAGCTGATCCACGAGCTGGACGCGGACCGGTCGCGGCGGCACGAGATCCTGCGCGCCCACCGTCGATGTGGACGTCGAGCGGCCCATCGCCCGCTCGGTCCCGGGCAGTGACACCGGCAGGGCTGTTCCGGCGATGCGCATGCCCTACCGGGTGTCCGCCAAGGATCCGCAAGTGCTGCTGGTCGACGCCTGGACCGAGGACTACGACTGCCGCTGGTAGCTGGAACTCGACTGGTCCTCAGGGGGACGCACAGGCACCGTACGCATCGACGACCACGGACGCCCGTTCCGCACCAGCGGCACCAAGGGCCTGCCCCACTGCGGGTACGCCGGACGCCGCTGGGTCCCTCTCACCCACTAGGGTCTGTCCGGCGGACAGGCCCTAAGGCCGCGGCACGTTGCGCAGGTTGGAGCGGGCCATCTGCACCATGCGGCCCACGCCCCCGTCGAGCACCATCTTCGACGCCGAGAGCGCGAAGCCCGTCACCATCTCCGCGCTGATCTTCGGCGGGATGGACAGGGCGTTGGGGTCGGTGACGATGTCGACGAGGGCCGGGCCCTTGTGCTTGAAGGCGTCCTTGAGGGCGCCGGGGAGATCCTTGGGCTTCTCGACCCGGACGCCGTGCGCCCCGCAGGCGCGGGCCACCGCCGCGAAGTCGGGGTTCTTGTTCGTGGTGCCGTAGGAGGGCAGCCCCGCGACCAGCATCTCCAACTCGACCATGCTCAAGGAGGAGTTGTTGAAGAGGACCACCTTCACCGGCAGGTCGTACTGGACGAGGGTGAGGAAGTCACCCATCAGCATGGCGAATCCACCGTCCCCGGACATCGACACGACCTGCCTCTTGCGGTCGGTGAACTGGGCACCGATCGCCATCGGCAGCGCGTTGGCCATCGAGCCGTGCGAGAAGGAGCCGATGACGCGGCGGCGGCCGTTGGGCGAGATGTAGCGGGCCGCCCAGACGTTGCACATACCGGTGTCGACCGTGAACACCGCGTCGTCGTCCGCGAGTTCGTCGAGGACGGAGGCGACGTACTCGGGGTGGATCGGGACGTGCTTGTCGACCTTCCTCGTGTACGCCTTGATAACGCCCTCGAGCGCGTCGGCGTGCTTTTTCAGCATCTTGTCGAGGAAGCGCCGGTTCTCCTTGGCCTTCACGCGCGGGATCAGACAGTTCAGGGTCTCCTTCACATCGCCCCAGACCGCCAGGTCCAGCTTCGAACGACGGCCCAAGTGCTCGGGCCGGACGTCGACTTGGGCGATCTTGACGTCGTCGGGGAGGAAGGCGTTGTACGGGAAGTCGGTGCCGAGCAGGATGAGCAGATCGCACTCGTGGGTTGCCTCGTAGGCGGCGCCGTAGCCGAGGAGCCCGCTCATGCCGACGTCGAATTTGTTGTCGTACTGAATCCATTCCTTTCCACGCAAGGCGTGCCCCACCGGGGACTTGATCTTCTCGGCGAACTCCATGACCTCGGCGTGCGCGCCCGCCGTGCCGCTGCCGCAGAAGAGGGTGACCTTGTCGGCCTCGTCGATCAGCGCGACAAGCCGGTCGATCTCGGCGTCGCCGGGGCGGACGGTGGGCCGGGCGGTGACGAGGGCGGTCTCGACGGCCTTGTCCGGGGCGGGCTCGGAGGCGATGTCGCCGGGGAGGGAGACCACGCTGACGCCGGACTGGCCCACTGCATGCTGGATCGCGGTCTGCAGCAGCCTCGGCATCTGCTTCGGGCTGGAGATCAGCTCGCTGTAGTGACTGCACTCACGGAAGAGCTGGTCGGGGTGGGTCTCCTGGAAGTAGCCGAGGCCGATCTCGCTGGAGGGGATCTGCGAGGCGAGGGCGAGGACCGGGGCCATGGAGCGGTGGGCGTCGTACAGGCCGTTGATGAGGTGCAGGTTGCCGGGGCCGCAGGAGCCGGCGCAGGCGGTGAGCTTGCCGGTGATCTGGGCCTCGGCGCCCGCGGCGAAGGCGGCGGTCTCCTCATGGCGGACGTGGATCCAGTCGATGGCGGAGTTGCGCCGGATCGCGTCCACGACCGGGTTGAGGCTGTCGCCGACAACTCCGTACAGGCGCTTGACGCCCGCGCGGACGAGGATGTCGACAAATTGTTCGGCGACGTTCTGCTTGGCCATGCTTCACGCACCTCTTCACAATCCTTGGATCCGTTGGGTCCATGAATTCACAGGGTGCGCGGTTACGCCTCCCAAACGGCGGCGGCCGTCCGGTCGTCGGCGTACCCCTTGACCCGTACCAGGGTGTCCGCGAGGAATGCGGCGAGACCGGGCGGTTCGCCCGCCGACCACCGCGTTGTCAGGTGCTCGGCGAGTTCCGGTTCGCCGCGCAGCGGCTCGGCGAGGCCACCGGTGCACAGCAGGAGCGTGTCACCCGGGCGGGCGACGGACGCGCGGAAACGGAAGGGGTCGCGGGGCGGTCGGGGGGCCGGTTCGTACGGGCTCGGGGGCGTCGTGATGCCCAGGTCCATGGTGAGCCGGTCGCCCTCGGGGGTCTCGTGGGGCAGCGACCCGAAGCCGACCACGGCCTCGCCGGTGGCCTCCGCGACCCGGGGCTCGATGTCCTGCCACTCGCCGTCCCGCAGCCGGAACAGTCCGCCGGCGCCGACACCGAAGAAGACCCGCGTACGGCACTCCGGGTCGGCGGGCAGCAGCAGACAGCGCAGGCTCGCGGTGTACTCCTCGGGTTCGATGGCCTGCTCGGCCGCGCTCGCCCGCAGCTTGCCGAGGCTGCGGTCGGTGAGCCGGTGCAGCCCCGACTTCAGGTCGCCGCGCCGGGCGGCCCGGATGTCCTCGGCCAGCCGAGCGTGGCTGCGGCCCACGGCCCGCCCGATCCACTGGCACGCCTCGGCCGCCGCCCGGTGCGCGCCCGGCGTGGCCCGGGCCCCGGTCGCCATCGCCACCAGCACCAATGCCTGCTCCCCCGCCCCGAACCGGGCGGTGAGCAGCGAGTCCCGGCGCGGCTCGCCCCGGTAGCGCGCGGAGTCCCCGCGCACGGACACGGCCCGCAGAGTGCTGGTTCCGCAGCGGGCGCCGTCCAGCACGGTGTCGGCGACCAGGTCGTCGAGGTCGTCCGGGTCGGCGGGCGGCAGCGCGGTGGGTTCGGCGTCGTACGTGGGCGGTCCGGATCCGACGTAGTCGACGCGGGGCGGCTGATCGGGGACGGAGAGGGCGGTTTGCTGGGAAGGTGCGTCCTGCGCGGCCGGGGCTGCGGGGGGTTCCGCGTCCGTACGACCGCTGCTGGGCTCCCTGACGGGGAACCCCGGCGGTGTCGGCCCGGGCGGGAAGGCCGCGGGGGCCGGCGCTTCGGCGGGCGGGGGCTCCCAGGGGGCGGGCTGCCGGGTGAGCCCACTGCTCTGAAGCGAACCGAGTTCGAAACCCGCCCCGGGAGGGGCATCACGCGCCGACCGACCGGCATCGGAACCCGCCCCGGAAGCGGCATCACGCTCCCACCGGCCGACATCGGAACCCGCCCCGGAAGGGACATCACCCTCCCACCGGCCGACATCGGAACCCGCCCCGGAAGCGGCATCACCCTCCCACCGGCCGGGGTGCGGCGCGCGCGGCGTCGCGCCGGGCCACTCCCCGGAGCCGCCACCACGCTGCTCCGGGACGGCGGAGGGCGGCCCCGGTACGGCGGAGGGCGGGCCCGGTACGGCGGAGGGCGGCCCCGGTACGGCGGAAGGCGGGCCCGGTACGGCGGAAGGCGGCCCCGGTATGCCGGAGCGCTGCTCCGGGACGGCGGACGGCTGCCCGGGTACGGCGGGCGGCTGCGGTACGGCGGAGGCCTGCTCCGCCATTCCGACCGTCCCCGCGGCCGACGCGAACCGGTCGTCCAGGGAATCAGCCGCGGCCGCAGGCCCCGTGTCCTCGGTGGAGTCGTCGTACAACTGCCTCCACCAGTCGTCCTCATGACCGGTGGGCTTCTCCCCCTGCTCACTCATGCCCCTAATTGTCCACCGCGGGAGCCGGATGAAAACGGGGCATCCGGAAAAACGGCCAAGGGAAGGGCACTCGAACGGCGTGTCGGAAGAAGCGTCGAACGACGGTACGAGCGCGATGTTCTGGGCGACGGTCATGTGCGGGAAGAGCCCGGAGGACTGGATCGCGTAGCCGACC